>CALJCU010000162.1 GCA_938023885.1 uncultured Prevotella sp.
AAGCACCGATATATACGGCATCAGCTCCGTGTTCAATAGCTGCCATTCCACATTCAAGGTTCTTGGCTGGAGCCAGAAGTTCAAGTTTTCTCATGTGACGTGACTTACTTTATCTCTTTAATATTAAATGGTGTCTGCTGGTAGACGTAATAGTTGATCCAATTGCTGTAGAAGAGGTTGGCAGCCGATCGCCAGCGCACTTTATAGCCCCGTTCCGGGTCATCGTCACGGTAGTAGTGCTGCGGCATGGCCACATCATCACGTTTGCCGAGGTCACGCCTATACTCCGCATCAAGCGTGTCCGGTGCATATTCAAGATGACCAAGAATATAGAAGTCACGGCCTCCACGGGAGCTGACGATACTCACGCCTACCTCCGGAGAGGCAGCTATGATATGCAGTTCCGGTACCTTGTCGATATCTGCCTTCCTCACCTCTGTATGGCGGGAGTGCGGCATATAGAACAGGTCGTCAAAGCCACGGAAGATAGGCAGATGCTCGTCGCACGGATACGTCTTGAAAATGCCGAACTTCTTCATCGGCAACTGATACTTAGGGATACCGTAGAAATGGTATAAGGCCGCCATGGCGCCCCAACAGAGGTAGAGCGTGGACTGTACATTGTGCCGTGCCCAGTCGACAATCTCATTAAACTCCTTCCAGTAGTCTACATTCTCATAAGGAATGGCCTCCACAGGTGCACCCGTGACAATCATGCCGTCGAACTTCTGTTTCATCAGTTCTTCAGAGTCACGATAAAACATCATCATGTGCTCAATAGGTGTGTTTTTCGAAGTATGGCTCTTGAGTTTCATGAAATAGATCTCCATCTGCAACGGCGTGTTGGACAAGAGACGGACAAGATCGGTCTCTGTCGTCACCTTCATCGGCATAAGGTTGAGGATAACAATGCGAAGTGGACGAATCTGCTGCGAATGGGCACGCGTCTCATCCATCACGAAGATATTCTCTTTCTTGAGAATATCGATAGCGGGGAGCTTATCGGGTAATCTTAAAGGCATTGGCTTTCTTTTCTCTTACATTATTAATAATAATGACATTTTAAAAGCAAAGTTACGAATTTATTAATAGAATAAGGAAGGAAAGCCAAATTATTTCCCATCGGCTGAGGTTATCTCCTGCCGAAAGAGCCACTGCTGTTAGAGCTACGTCCACCGCCGAAGGAGCCGGTGCTGTGTCCACCGAAGGAACCTTCAGAAGAGGAACGGGACGGCATTGAGAAGGAACGAAGAGGAGCACTCTGCTGTGGGGTGAACGTGCTGCGAGGCGAAGCAGAATGATTACCAAACACGCCCTGACCAAATGAACGCTCAGAAGAGCGGTTCACTGTGGAGCGTGTACTGCTCTCACGAGGAATGCCAAAGGAACGGTTTCCGTTACGGAGCGGACCGTCGTTCACACCACCGCGCTGCAAGTTGCCAAAAGTACGGTTACTGAAGGAGCGGTTGTTATTCTGTCCAGAACCACGCTGTGGAGAAGCCTGTGCCCAGAGGCGACGACCCGACTCATAGATATAACCACCACCATACCGACCGCTGTCCCAACCGTGACGCATACCCGGATGAGGTCCGCCGTCGCGCGGTCCGTCCCAGTCACGGCCACAGTACCAGGAACGGCCACCGTTACGGTACCGCGAGTGGCCGCCGTTGTAGGTAAACACGAAGTTAGGACAACCGAAAAAGAAGTAGTCACGGTGCGGATAGCGGGCGTAGACACTGAAATGCCAGAAGCCATCGCTCCAGTAGAGCGGACGATAGAAGTAAGAGGCATCACAGTAAGCACGGTATTGCCAGTCGAGCAAGATGTAGCTCAGGTCGAGATTACGCTGCCGCCAGTAGGAGCCATAGAGGTCATCATAGCCGTCTATACGCATGAGATAGTCGAGATTGATCTCATAGGCTGCT
>CALJCU010000163.1 GCA_938023885.1 uncultured Prevotella sp.
TTAAGCCTCGCCGCTTTCCCGATGCGGTTGCTGACCAGCAGTCTCCAGAGCGTGTAAGCGGGATAGCTTATGGTGGCGGTGCCTTGCAGGATATCGTAATAGTTAACGTATTCCACGTTGTCTATACCCGAAGCAAATTTCCCGTCGAGCGTAATGTTCATGCCATACCACTTGCAGAACGTGTGGTCCCAGTCGGCATGCACGTCCAGTGCGTGCCTGCGTGCGGGGATATACTCGTTGTTGGCCGTCTGCCCGTCTTTCTGATGGGGCAGGCGCTCGTCGGTATAAGCATAGGAGATGCCTGCCGTGATGCCACATGCCCAGCGCCCCTTGGCTGAAACTTCAATGCCGTTAATGCCATAGGTGGCGAGATTGACGTAAGGCAGGGCGGGAGTCCTGTCCGTGGCGTTAGCAAAATAGGGCACACCCGGAGCGATTTTGTTTCTCACACTATTGTGATAGCCGTTGAGAAGAAACTCATAGTTGTGCCAATGGTATTCGATGGAGAGATTATAGTTATTGCTGAACTCCGGCTTGAGGCCGGGGTTGCCTGTGATGATCCAGATGCCGGCAGCATCATAATCATAATATTTTTCTTTGAGGGAAGGGACACGGAAGCCCATGGCATAGCCGAAGCGCACGTTGAGACCTTTGAGCGGCGTGTGGCGGATACTGATCTTCGGTGTGAGACGGCTGAGCGAGGAGTTGTCGTGGAAATAATCGTAGCGCAGGGCTGTCACAATCTCCCAGATAGGGCTCAGTTCACCGTCGTATTGCACGAAAGCGTCAGCTGACTGCTGCTTACAGGTGCCGCTGAGTCGGTTGTTATTGAGATAATCGTGCAGATAGTCGGCACCCATTGTGAGGATGTTACCTCTGTTGAAGCTATGGTTGTAGAGCAGCTGGAAGGCATTCTGCACATCGGAGTAATAACGGATGTCGAGCTTCGAGATGTTCTGGAAATTAGACTTGTCATACTGATCGAAAGAGTAGCTGCCGAGAACCTCATCGCTCTCACTTATCTTCCACGACGCTTTCAGTCCGGCATTATAGTCGCGGTAACGCTCCGGCGTATCTTCTGAGCGCTTTGCCTGGCGGAAGAAGTATCCCGCATTGCCACTGAGATGCAGGTTCCCGAAAGGATTGTAGGCAAGCTGTTCCTTGAAGTTGTAAGTCTCATCGCCGTAGATGGTGGAGATGACGCGTGTCACGGGGTTGTCGGCACTCTCTACATTATAGTTGTCAACATTCGTGCGGCTGAAATCGAACACATTGCTCCATTTCTTTCCACCCTGTTGCCAGTCGAGCCCATAGCGCTGATTGTTGTGCTTGCCGAGACGTGCATTGACGTTGAGGGCGAAAGGCTCCGTACTCTGCTTTGTGATAATATTGATAACGCCACCGGCGGCATTGCTTCCGTAGAGTGCAGATACGGGCCCTTTCACAATCTCGATATGGTCGACATTGCTGAGCGTGAGGCGGTCGAAGTCGACATCGTCCATCGTCTCACCTGCAAGCCGTTCGCCGTTGACAAGGACGAGCATGCTCTGCCCGCCAAAGCCGGAGAAGTTCATGTGGCGCTGCTGGTTCATGGAGTAGGAGAACTCGACACCGGGAATAGACTGTTGGAGAATATCCTGGAGTGTGGTGGCATCCGCCTTCTCTATCTCAGCATGGCTGATGACACGTGTCAGCACCGGGGTGTTGAGAAGTGTCTTCGGCGTGCGTGTACCGGTAACGACGATCTGGTTAAGGTCGTCGGCAATGAGCAGCGAGTCCTTATTGGTGTTATACGCTTTCTGTGCACAGAGGATGAAAGGTGTGAAAGAGAGAAGCGTAGCGATGGATATTATCTTCATGATGGACTTGCGTAATGTTTAGTAGGGATATTTGTAGTTGATAGTGAGGCAGCCTTTTATACCATTGTTGCTCATATAGTTCTGCAATTGTAAGGCAGCATACTTACCGTTTTTCAGTCGGACAATGAACACGTGATTATTCAGCGTGAATACCGGAGGTGGGGTCACCAGTTCGACATCTATCCACGAGGACAACACCTTGTTGATTTTAATGCCTTGGCAACCCATGTACTTAGTGAGAACCTGATCCCAGTCAGCCCACACTACATTCTCTGTCCATTCATCGGGAGTAAACGTTAATCCGGAGAAGTCGGCTGAAGAGGCAGGCAGATCATCTAAGCTTGTATAGCTGGTCTCCAAGACAGAGCCGCCGTTGGTGCGGGCATTCACATAGTG
>CALJCU010000164.1 GCA_938023885.1 uncultured Prevotella sp.
CGAATGAACGGTTGGAAGGATTGAAACAAAGCAACTGGTTACCGTTTGCAATCCATACGTGTCCTTTCCAACATGTCATTGTATAGATACTTTTCCCATCGTTGGCCTTGGGTAGTCTTGTCGACCGGCATCCGTTACCTTTTGGAGGCAGCTCTGTGAATTTTCCGTTTGTGTCGAGGATGAAAATACGGCCGGATTCATCCTGTGTTATTGTCTGTATAAAAGTGCCATGATGACTGTCCTGCTTCAAGAGTTGTTTCTGAGGGTCATAAAGGAAAACGCCTTGTCCCATGGTGCCGATAAGTATATTACCGTCATGCAGTTGGAAAATGCTTTTCACTTGAGTACTAATGACTACGCCGTACTTTGTCCTTTTCAGGAAACGGGAGAAGAGACCTGTGTGACGGTTGTACACGACGATACCTACGCCACTGCCAAACCATATGTTGTCACCTAGGGGGAATACGACGGGAAAATTATTGTTTCCATGCAGCGTGTTATTCCTCAATACATTTCTGTACACCTGTGTAGTACTGCCGTCGTATAGCGTGATGCCATTAGCAGTGCCGAACCACATGAATCCGTAGCGGTCTTTCAAAGCGCAAAGTACGTTATTGTCCGATAGTCCCTGGGATGATGTGACAGAATACACTCGATCGTTGAAGGCCTCGTCTTTGTTGAAAGCCGGTAATAGAGCCGGAATGAGCAGAAAGAGAAGAATAATAGCTGCGGGTCTCATATAATAGAATATTAATCCCCTACTGCGAAGATACAGAACTGAGTGCTGATGTACACTTTTTTCTGCGGAGTCCGTCGCAGTATGGGAATAAAATTTTAGCTTACTTGATAAAACTAGCTTACCTGACGACCAGCTTCTTTCCTTTGATGATGACAACGCCTTTATAGTTTTTGTTCACACGCTGACCCGCAAGGTTATATCGTATATCATTGATAGATGCGTTATCATTCCTGATGTTGTTGATGGATGTAGGCTTGTTGGTGCCATAATAGGTGAGCGTGAAGTTGTCCACTACCAGCCAATCTTTGCTGATATGACGGTCCTTTTTGATGCCGAATGTGAGAGCCTTGCCGTCCTTCACCTCGAAAGCAGGGCTTGTTGCTCTGTATAGACCGCACTCGAAATAAGTAGCTGCCTGAATAGCATCATCGGGCTGCCTGCCTGCCTCTCCTTGCCATCCCACACCGGGGACTTGGTTGATACCGGCAGAGATAGACGGAACTGTCGTCGTAGCTGCATCATTGCCTTTAACATAGAAATTGGCATTGAGCGTTTCCTGCTCACCGTTTTTGACTTGAGCCTGTTGCTCATCGCGCGTGCCGTCACGATAGAAGCCGTTGAAACTGATGGTATACCATCCTGCAGGAAGATTCTCTACGGTCTGTGACAGATCGATAGTGTTGCAATCGTAAGCATCGAAAGCGGGATCAGGTCTGCGGTCGTCAGCAACACCGTTTTGTCCGTCACCTGCGTCAGAGTTGTTGGTCCAGTTGCTCAATGGGCTGAACTTGTCGAATCCGGGAGACTTAAGTAAATATGTAGCATCTTTCGGCGAGTCGTCCGTTGCGGTTGCGAGGATGCGGTCGCGCTCTGCCTTGGTGACGAGTTTCCACTGTGCTGCCTCACTGTCAAGGTTCGTGCCTTTGGCATTGACGGTGTTGAAGTACTGTTTACTGTTTTCTGCACCATAGTCTGTCAGACTGCCGGGAGCGAACTCAAGATCATAATTGGTTCCGTCGGTAGTATGAGTGATATTGTAGACACCTTCCTTGCCTGCTACAGGTGTGAAGGTCCATTCGTCTTTCCGACCGGTATCTGTATATCCGCCAAAGTTGAGATATCTCTCATCGTCGCCATTCTGCCGGTTCATCGTGAATTTATCGGTAGAACCGTCCGCTGCTGCAAGTGTAATTTCAAGGCCGGGCTGTCCCGCAGCGAAGTGTGTGTTCCAGTCAGATCCGCCCTGCAGGAAACGCTTAGCCCCCACATTATATAAATAGAACTTGCCGGCTGCAGCGGCAGCTCCCTTGAATTGGTCATCAACTTTAATAGCAGCAAAGTTACGACGTGCATTCTCCAACGTGTAGATAGCATCCACAATCTCCGTCTTGCTCTCTGACGTGTTGGCGACATTCTGAGCGGCTGTGATGGCTGCGGCGAAGGGCTCGTCGTTACCACTGTTCTGTGCCTTACATACCTGAATAGTGTGATAAAGAGCAGGATAAACGGTTGCGACGGGTTTAGCATTCACAAGCACAGCTTGAAGTGCGGAGTTGGCATTGTTGATGCCGGAGATGTCCGACGTTTTAACGGCGGCTTGTGCATTTGTCAGAGCTGTTGTGAACTTCTGTGCCAAAGTAGGCGGGAGGCTGCCTGTTGAGATCGTGTTAGCTTCATCAATAGTCTTTTGCAATGCTTCCCTTACGGATGTCGGATCGCCGGCAATGTCTTTGCCGAGGTATTTCAATGAGAAGTTGGAGAACACGGTCCAGTCGTCAGCCGCACCGTCGCTCTTACGTACGCCGATACGGAGCGTTCCGTCAGTGACATAGGCTGTGAGTTCTTTGTTTTGGTAGTGACCGTAATAGAAAGTTTCATTAGCTTCAGAAGTTTTGTTAGGCACCATGTAGGACGACTCTGTCCCATCATCGTTCAAGGCTTTAAAGTTAAAGCCTTCGTCTGAGTTAGGATTAGGGTCATTGAAGATGGACATGAGCGGTTCCTCAGAGGTATTGGCGTAGAGGTATGCACGCAACGTCTCTGTGCCATTGGCCTTTTTCGTAGCGGCCATAGGATCGTTTCGCCCATTGCGCTTCTCTGCTGCGCCGTCACGATAATAACCGCGGCAACTTACTTTGTAAGTGCCGTTTGGAAGCCCGGTAATAGTCTGATAGAAGTCGATAGCTTTCGTGCACCAGAATTCCATGGTCCGGTTGGCAGCTACAATATCTTTGGTGTCACCGCCACGGCCAAAGGCCGGGGATCCTTGGATGCCATAGCCTCCGTCCGCATTGGTGGCATCGGTATACCATCCGCTTGCATTGTCGGGACGCATGCCTAAGAGCGGCGCATGGATAAGATAGGTCATATCGACGGGGTCGGTCGGTGATGCCTTTGCTGAATCCGCCTTGATACGCTCGGTCTTTGTCACAAGTTGCCACTCTGTATTCTTCTCAGCATTTAGCGTGATGATGTTGTCGGATGCCCCTAAAATAAGATCACCACACTCGAGTACGTAGCTATTGGGATAAAGGGCATTGCCAAGTGCAGATGTTCCTGGTGATACATCCCACTGACCCACTTTCTCACTGGGCATATCCCAATAGAGCAGCCCTGCGTCTCCTATAACCTTTGACATTGCGTTGCCACTGTAGTAACCGGCGCTGAGGTTCCATACGTATTGGTCTTTATACGATAGGGATTTGCCTTTGTTGATAAACGTGACTTCCTCACCGCGTGTGCCTACATTGACACCTGTCAGCCATCCGTTCTTAACAGTTTGGTTGCCCTGCAGCCAGAGACCTGTGGCAGGATTGTAAACGAAGAAGGTTCCACCGTCCTTCGTCAACAATTGTCCTGGCCAAGGGGAAGTGGTTTGAGCGGAAACGCCCGCGCAGACAATCAGTCCGACACTTAGAAGTGATAAAATTTTTTTCATAGACTCTTGGTTTAATGTTAATCTAATCTTTTTGGTTTTCTATTTTTTTCTAATTGCAAAGTAAGAAAGAAACGATTAAAAGCAGCAACAATATCAAGTCAGCTTTGATAAAAATCTGTTCAGATTCCTTCTGAAGATACGTATTTGTTTTAAATTGGATAGTTTTTTTCTAGAGATGCCATGGGATTGACCTAACTTTGCTAAAAATAGAAACTAAGAATATGATGAGACATCTTTTTTCTTCCTTATCGTTAAGTACGCTGGCATGCGGCATAGCTTTGCTTTGTCCTGTCACGTCATTGGCAGAGAGTTCTTTTTTCACCCCGGTGCGACACACTTCTCTTCGTGCAGCCGCCGCTCCAATCTTCATCAATGATCCTTTCATCTCATTTTGGTCGACCACCGATAATCTTTATGACAGTCCTACTTGTCATTGGGGAGGGGCTCGTAAGAATATTAATGGGTTCTTGCGTGTCGACGGTACTACCTATCGTTTCATGGGCCGGGAGCGAGCGCATCGGTTCAAGTCGGTCGTGCCTATGGCTGATGAAGAGGTGTGGACGGGCAAAGTGACGCATACAAGTCCGTCTTCGACTGACTGGATAGGTATGTCCTTTGATGACAGTTCATGGGAAGGCCAGAGTGCAGCTTGGGGTACGCAGGATGAGTATCCCGATATTCGTACGTCTTGGACGGGAGAAAATACAGATATTTATATCCGACGTCATTTCACGCTCACACAAAGTCAGGTTGATGAACTGAAGGCCGGGAAAGCATATGTTCTTTTCTCTCATGATGATAAATGTGAAGTATATCTTAATGGAAGGTCAGTTGTCTCAACAGAGGTAACATGGATCCGGCGCGATAATAAGGAACTTACAACGGCGCAAAAGCAGGTGCTCAGAGTCGGCGATAACGTTATAGCCTATCATGTCCATAACACGACAGGCGGTTCCAATGCCGATATTGGTTTATATCTGGATGAGGGGACTTCTTCGGGTGAGATTGTAAATGCCAGACAAAACGGGCTGCCGCAAGTGCTGGCTACAAGCACTTATTATAATTTTACATGTGGTCCTGTGAATCTTGACCTTGTGTTCACAGCTCCAATGGTCATGGATAACCTGGATTTGATCTCTACACCGGTCAACTATGTGTCTTATCGCATTAATTCCACTGATGGCAATCCACACAGTGTGCAGCTTATGTTCGATACAACGCCGGAATTGGCTACATCGAGTGCGACAGAGCCCGCTTTGTCAAGGTATGCCACGGATACCAACCACAATTACGACTATCTTTATACAGGCGTGATTGGGCAGAATCAATTGGGCAGTACGGGAGATGTCGTCACTTTGAATTGGGGCTGTTTTTATCTTCCTGATGTCAACGGGACTGTTGCTATGAACGACATGAACACCGTGGAGGCTGCTTTTGTAGGTGAAGGGAAGCTTGCTGATAACGTCGGGCATCGTTATACCTCCAATAATGAGAGTAATATGCCGGAACTTGCCTATTTTCATGATTTCGGGACAACGGCGGCCGACTCCAGTTTTATGATGCTTGCTTATGACGAAGTGAAAGACGTGCGTTATCTCGGCCAGGACTATAAAGGCTATTGGGCACGCAGCGGAAAGACCATCACTCAGGCCATTGCTGAATATCGTGATAACTATCGTGACAATATGGAAAAGGCAAGGAATTGGGACGCCTGTATCTATGATGATGCTTTAAAGGCC
>CALJCU010000165.1 GCA_938023885.1 uncultured Prevotella sp.
AGTTCTTTTGAACTTAACAACAAAATAAAATGAGTAAAAATATAGTTCTTTTAACTTATATTTAACACTACAAAGCAGAAATTAAGGGTTACACCTTTATATAAAAGAGAAAATATGAAAACAGAACGCATCATAACATGGGTAACCGTGGCTGTGTCGCTTATAGTGAGCATCGTTGCCTTGTGCCGTTCACTTCCGTGTATGGTAGGGATGGACTATATGGGTGTGATAGTGGGTATCCTATCATTGTTGATTACTATGCTGATAGGGTGGAATATCTATACGGTGGTTGATTTTAACAGGAGAAAGGAGGATTTGGTTAAGCAGGAACAAATTCTGAAAACATTGGTTGCCCAAGTTGATAATAATACTACTGGACACGCTGCTGCCGCTGAATATAGTTTTGCGTCTATATATCTTTATCTCATCACTGGAAGCGAACCTTTAGGTCTTGAATACTGGTATATCAATCATACATTGTACACTATTCTTAGGTATTCTGAAATAGGAGGAATCAAGGAATGTAATGCGTTTATTGATATGCTGCTAACAACAATAACAAATCCATCAAAAATAAAAGTAAGCAAAGAAAGAATAACAGAATTTTTACAAATACTGAATCTTGTACGCGACAAGGACAAGATTGAAAAATATACGGAGCTGATACGCCTTGTTTCCTCTTTGGGAAGTTCAGTTCAAAGTACGATTTAGCAAGAAAATTTGCTACCTCATACTTCTCTTTTTCGCTTAATCTTTTTTGCTTCATAGTAAAACATATTAATCGTTCTTTGACTTACTGATACAACCGACCTTATGCAGTCCTTCCTCCCTAACGAGGTCTGACACAATAGCGTAAATCTTTTCGAGGAAATGGTTACGCTCGGCGACATCGAGGTTCGTCTCTCCCTTTGCTTTCTTGTAAGCTCTGATGGAGATATGATAGCCGTAATACAGGCGGTCATAGACCTTGTGCCACACATCCCTCTGCATGGTGTTCGTGGCTGATGCGTATCTGTTCACGAGCTGGCGGATTCTGTCCCTCAGAGAGGGCTCCACGACCTTCTCCTCTGAAATGGTAACAGTGAGTAGCTTGCGGCCGTTCTCAACACGTTCCTTGTCGAGTGCGTCCATGCGGTTCTCCAGCGTCTTCAATCTGCGCTCCTGCTCAACCATGAGCTGTGCCTGCTGGAGGAGGTACTCCGCTCCGCTAAGTTGCTGCGGTTTCTCCTGCTGTTCATTGAGTGAAGCTTCCATCTTGTTGAAGGCGGTGATGTACTTCTCCTTGAACTGCATAGCTTTCTTTCCAGTATATCCCATAGCAAGGATGGTAAATCCATCACGGTTCATTACGAACATCGGCATTTTCTTGTTTTGCTTGTTGATATACGAGGACAACCCAAAATTGGTTTCTCTAAACTCTTGACTGCAAGCAAGTTCACGAATATCACGCAAAACTTTGTCGTGCGTCTTGTGGAACACTTCTGCAACCAGCAGGCTGTTGGTTAAAACTTGGCGATTTTCGCCACAAAATACAATTTCCGACATATTATGTATTATTTTGTAAATTGATTTCAAGTTGATACCGCATACGACCGTCTATGCTTATGTATAGATAAGCAGCACCACCGGGTTTCTTTGGTTATCTCCCTAAGAATAGGGTTTGGGCCGGCGATGATCCCAACTGTGGAAACGTATGCTTTCCGCCATTCTTCCTCGCGCACATACCTCTCGGCATAAGCACCTGTCGTCACGGTCAAGACGGAGCAGGATTTGCGTGCGTGTGGGTATATCCACATTGAGAGAGCAGTTTTATATATCGTTGATAAGACGAAAAGGACTGCACGGATTGAACCTTATGTGTTGGAGGTCGGTTGTAAGAATCAACCCCCAGTGAAAGCTGCAATTTCACCGAGGGTTGAAGATGTATATTGAAATACAAAAAGTCAATGTCGTGCGATTTTGCAGCAATCACGACGGCAAAGATAGTTCTTTTGAACTTAACAACAAAATAAAATGAGTAAAAATATAGTTCTTTTAACAATTAAAAACATTCTGATATGGAAAACAAGGAAGTAGTGATGAGAATTAAGATGCTCATCGAAAGCAAGAATGTTTCCCCATCGGGATTCGCAAAGTTAATAGGATTCAATCAATCCAATTTCTCGAAAGTGTTGAGAGGTGAAAGGGTTGTACCAACAAACCTAATCAATGCTATTTGTGAAGGGTTGAATGTCCCATACAAGTGGCTTGTTAATGGTGAAGGCTCAATGCTCATCTCTGATGGCAATAGCCAAGCCGACACCATATCAGGCAAAAACACAAGCGTCCAGCAGGCGGTCAACGTGCCATCAATCAGCTATACACATGGCCGACCATATTTCAATGTCGACTTCCTCGGCGGTTTCGACATCATCATCAACGACCAGACGGTCATGCCGGAGTACAACATCGACTTCAAGCCGTACAACAAGGAAGGTGTGATGTGGTGCAACATCACCGGCCATTCTATGGAACCGCTAATCTCCAATGGAGACATCATAGCCATCAAAGAAATGAAGGATTGGCGTGATTTTATCCTTTACGGGGAAGTCTATGGCATTATCACCGAGGACATGCGCACGGTGAAGATAGTAACGAAATCGGAGAAAGGGGATAAATACCTGCATCTCGTTTCTGTCAACAGATCGGGCGAGTATCAGCCGCAGGACATTCCTGTAAAGCTGATAACCCACGTTTTCAAGATACTCGGTTGCATGAAGAAGTTGTGATTATTGACTGATAATTGACTGAAATAGAAGATATGACATTTATAAAATACATTATATCAGCAAGTTGAAGATGTGAACAATCCCGCTTGTGGTTCTGAATGTCGTGGGTTCGAGTCCCTCCTCCCACCCCTTGAAAACCCTGCAATTCATGGAGTTGCAGGGTTTTCCATTTTTGAGCGCGCTCCCACTTTTGGGCGATAATTGGTATTTTTGAGCGTAAAATCGTCCAGAATCTTCCCACTAATGAAACTTTACAAACCATAGTAACACTAACAGTAGAAATCAAGAAATACAATGGCACCAAGGAACATTCAGTCTCTTACTTCATCCGTCAGGGGAAGGATAAGAAGCGGATACCTACTGGTATCAAGGTCACTGACGCCGGGCTCTCCGCACCGTCTTCCCATCATCAGGTTTCTCCTTGTCCGTCATGATATCCTGAAGTGAGTTCTGCCGCATCCTGACGGCTATGTCGGGGTTGGTCAGTTGCTCTACCCTCTGGGCTGATAGGCAGTCCGGGAAGTAATTTGCTTTGTTCCTCTGTCAGTCTTATGGTTCGCTTTTTTTATTCTTTTCCGACTTGAACTTCCTAAGCTCAGATCCGGTTGATTTTGATTTTTCATTCGCTTCTGCGGCTGTATCAAATTGTTACATGTTATAGGTTATTTTGTTGTGTTTTATGGTCCCGCACATAAATATCCTTCTGATAAATATTTGCAATAAACCTTTGGTAGTCTCAAAAGAAAGTACTACCTTTGTATGTGATATGGAAAGCACAAGGAATAAAAATATTCAAAACGATACACAGCAACCGACAACGAGACCGAACCCGTTTATGGAGCCTTACGGAACGCTCCACGACACGGTGCCGTTCAACAAGATACTTTTCGAGGATTTTGAGCCCGCCTTTCTTGAAGGCATCCGCCGTGACGACGAGGCCATCGCCAAGATCATAGATAACCCCGACGAACCCACGTTTGACAATACCATCGCCTGGACGGATGATTCGAAAGGCGAGCACTATTACGACCTGCTCAACCGTGTGTCCAACGTGTTCTCCTGCTTAATGAGCGCCAATACGAGCCCGAAGATGGAGGCGCTGGCACAGAAGCTCAGTCCTATATTGACGAAGCATGAGAACGACGTGACGCTCAATCCGAAACTCTTTGCGCGTGTGAAGCAGGTCTATGACCATCACCGCGAGCTGACACCTGAGGAACAGATGCTGCTTGATAAGGAGTATGACGGATTTGTGCGCAGTGGCGCATTGCTCAATGAGGCGGGGAAAGACGAATTGCGGAAACTCACGGAGGAAGTATCGGTGCTCGCACTGAAGTTCTCGCAGAACCTGCTGAAAGAAAACAAGGCCTTCACGCTTCATATCACCGACAAGGCTCAGCTCGACGGACTGCCAGAGACAGCCGTTGATGCGGCTGCTCAGGCTGCTAAGGATCGCAACCTCAAAGGGTGGGTGTTTACACTCGACTTCCCAAGCTATTCACCTTTTATGACTTATTCGACGCAGCGTGACCTACGCAAGCAGCTTTACATGGCACGTAGCACGGAGTGTACCCATGATAATGATGCCAACAACCTCGACATCTGTAAGCGGATTGTGAACCTTCGCCGTGAGATTGCCCAATTACTTGGTTATGATACGTTTGCCGACTATGTACTCAAGTATCGCATGGCAAGCAATGTCAAGAATGTGTATAAATTGCTTTATGACCTCATTGATGCCTACAAGCCTATGGCTGTTAAAGAGGTGAAGGCTATTGAGGACGAGGCGCGTAAGCTTGAAGGTGATGACTTCACGCTGGAGCTCTGGGATTTCTCCTATTATTCACATAAGTTACAGATGGAGAAATATAATCTTGACGCAGAGATGCTCCGGCCGTATTTCCAGCTTGACAACGTTATTAAAGGTGTCTTTGGACTGGCCAATAAACTCTATGGCATCACGTTCAAGGAGAACAAGGATATTCAGGTTTATCACCCGGACGTAAAAGCTTACGAGGTCTTCGACAAGGACGGAAGTTACCTCGCCGTGTTCTACGCTGACTTCTATCCGCGTGAAGGCAAGCAGGATGGTGCCTGGATGACAGAGTTCCAAGGTCAGTGGATCACAAAGAAAGGCAAGAACGTAAGGCCGCACGTGAGTGTGGTGACTAACTTCACGAAACCTACGGCTACGAAGCCTGCACTCCTGACGCTTGGTGAGGTGGAGACGTTCCTCCATGAGTTCGGCCATTCTCTCCATGGTATGTTTGCCAATACGCGCTTCGAGAGCCTCTCGGGTACCAATGTGTGGTGGGATTTCGTGGAGATGCCATCACAGTTCATGGAGAACTACGCCGTAGAACCGGAGTTCCTCCATACCTTTGCTTTCCATTACAAGAGGGGAGAGCCTATCCCAGATGAACTTATCAAGCGTATCCGGGAGAGCCGCAACTTTAATGTAGCCTATGCCTGCATGCGTCAGGTGAGCTTTGGCTTGCTTGACATGGCTTATTATACCCAGAAAAAACCATTCACACAAGATATTATTCCTTTCGAGAAGAACGCCTGGAAAGATGCCGTCATCACGAAGCAACTGCCGAATACTTGCATGACAGTACAGTTCTCGCATATCATGGCAGGCGGCTATGCAGCAGGCTACTACAGTTACAAGTGGGCAGAGGTGCTTGATGCCGATGCTTTCTCTGTGTTCAAAAAGGAGGGAATCTTCAACCGTGAGACAGCGCAGCGTTTCCGCGACTGCATTCTCTCCAAGGGTGGCACGGAGCATCCCATGACGCTCTATAAGCGCTTCCGGGGTGGCGAGCCGACGATTGATGCGCTGCTGGAGAGAAATGGGATTAAGAAACCCCTCTCTAGCCCCTCTCCAAAGGTGCAGGGGTGATTGTCAGGCAGGCATCACCCCGTGCAGTGGGCCACTACAAGACCTGCCATTGCAAAAGAACGTAAATATAAACCATTGATATATACAATGAAGGACGAGGAAGAGACAGAAAAACAGCGTCAGCTTGACAGCCGCTATCTGCGCATGGCGCATATATGGTCAGAGAACTCGTACTGTAAACGACGCAAGGTCGGTGCCTTGGTCGTGAAAGGCAAGACCATCATCAGCGACGGCTACAACGGCACACCGAGTGGTTTTGAGAATGTCTGTGAGGATGAGAACAACGTCACGAAGCCTTATGTGCTCCATGCTGAGGCCAACGCTATCACGAAGCTCGCACGCAGTACGAACAGTGGAGAAGGCGCTACGCTCTATGTCACGGCCTCGCCTTGCATTGAATGTGCCAAACTCATCATTCAAGCCGGTATCCGTCGTGTGGTCTACGGTGAGAAATACAGGCTCGATGACGGACTCAGACTGCTGCAACGGGCTGGGGTAGAGGCCGCGTATTGCGGGCTGGAAGAATAGCGTCATCAGTGCATCAATTGCAAGCATCACCTATGGATGGTGGCCGGTACAAGGCCGGCCACTGCATTCAATACCAAACAATACTAATAATAAATGAAGAAAGAGAACAAATACCGGTTCATGCCTCTGTGGATGGCACTGTGTATGATACTGGGCATCATGATAGGGTCGTTCTATGCCAACCATTTCTCAGGCAACAGACTGACTATCATCAACAATGGTTCTAACAGGCTCAACAATCTGTTACGTATCATTGATGACCAGTATGTAGATCCTGTGAATATCGATTCACTGGTAGATAAGGCCATCCCGTCAATTCTTGCCGAGCTTGACCCGCACTCTGTGTACATTCCTGCCAAGGATGCCCAGATGGCTGCAGATGATCTCAACGGCAGTTTCTCAGGTGTAGGCATCGAGTTCACGATCCGTCAAGATACCATCCATGTTCAGAACGTCATCAAGAATGGCCCCGCTGAAAAGGCAGGAATCATTGCCGGTGACAAGATTGTATATGTCGATGGAACACGGTTTGTGGGTAAGCAGGTGACAAATGAGGAAGCCATGCACCGCCTCAAGGGTCCTTCGGGCTCGAAGGTGAAGATCGGCGTGCAGCGTTATGGTCACGAGGGTATCATCACCTACACCGTAACACGTGCCGAGATTCCTACGAAGACCATCACAGCAACCTATATGCTTGATGACAATACTGGATATATCAAAGTGAAGAACTTCGGTGAAAAGACCTATCCCGAACTGCTTGTGGCCCTTGCCAACTTACAACAGCATGGATTCAAGAACCTCGTCATCGACCTGCGCGATAATCCTGGCGGCTATCTGCAGAGTGCTGTGCAGATGGCCAACGAGTTTCTCCCGGCCAAGCGTCTTATCGTCTACACACAAGGCCGCAAGTCACCACGCCAGAACTTTGTGTCGGATGGTCATGGCGCTTATCAGAATATTCCATTAGTAGTGCTTATCAATGAAGGTACGGCTTCAGCTGCTGAGATCTTCACAGGTGCCATGCAAGACAATGACCGTGCTACAGTCATCGGCCGCCGATCCTTCGGTAAAGGTCTTGTACAGCAACAGATCCCGTTCTCTGACGGTTCTCTCATCCGTCTCACGATAGCCCGTTACTATACGCCTTCGGGCCGTTGTATCCAGAAGCCTTATGTGGATGGCGATGATCAGGACTATGCGCAAGATCTTATCGAGCGTTACGAGCATGGCGAGTATTTCTCTCGCGACAGTATCAGGCACACGGGTCCCGCCTACCATACGAGTATCGGCCGTACCGTCTATGGCGGCGGCGGCATAACACCAGATATCTTCGTACCGGAAGATACCACAGGTATGACCTCTTATTATAAGGAGGCAGCCATGAGCGGACTTATCCTGCAGTTTGCCTTCACCTACACGGATAACAATCGTCAAAAAATGAAGGACTTCAAGGAGATGCTCCAACTTGCCGGATATCTGAAGCAACAGAACACAGTGGGACAGTTTGTCGACTTTGCCGACAAGCATGGCTTGCAGCGCCGTAACCTCTTCATCAGAAAGAGCCACAGGCTCTTGGAGAAATATATTAATGGAAGAATCATCTATAACATGCTTGATGAACAGGCTCTTGACGAATATCTCAACCAGGGCGATCCTGATGTCATGACCGCCTTGAGGGTCTTTGCACGCAATGCTGCTTTTCCCCAAAAACCTGTCAAAGAAGTAAAAAGAAGATAACACATGGACAAACAGGCACTGAGAAATCTGATAAAGGAGCGTAAGCAACAGTTTAGCGTCGACGAGCTTATCATCCAGTCGGTTGATGTGACGTCACGACTGGAGCAGCACAGACTCCTCAAATTAGCTCATACTGTTCTTCTCTATTACAGTATGGACGATGAGGTGAACACCCATGGACTTGTTGCCGCTCTCCGTCGTCAGGGTCGGCGCGTGCTCCTGCCACGAGTCAGGGACAATGAGAATCTCGATGTTGTTCCCGTTACGTTCAACAGCCTTCATCCCTCAGGCAAATATCATATCATGGAACCTTCGGGAAAGCCTTTCACCGATTATAGTTCCATTGATGTTGCTGTCATTCCTGGTCTTGCCTTTACATATGATGGGAAGCGTCTCGGGAGAGGCAAGGGCTATTACGACCGTCTGCTTGCCCAAATGCATTCGGTCTATAAGATTGGCCTCTGCTTCCCTTTCCAGTTGGTGAAGGATGTCCCGACAGAAGAGAATGATATTCTGATGGATGAAGTATTTGTATAATAATGGATATTTAATGGATTTGGATTTATTGACTGTAAAAGAGGCTTCTCTTCTACAGGATAGGATAGTGCATGCTCAGCATATTGTTATAGTGGGTCACTCGCGGCCAGATGGTGATGCCATCGGCTCCTGTTTGGCGTGGGCAACCTATCTCACGGAACATTATGGCAGGGAGGCAGCTATCGTTGTTCCCAATGCTTTCCCCGACTTCCTTCACTGGCTCCCGGGAAGAGAGACCATCGTGCGCTACGACAAGCATCCGGAGACCGTAAAACATCTTTTTGATACGTCTGACCTCGTCTTCTGCTGTGACTTTAATATGTTTTCGCGTGTGGACGAGATGGAAGACGTACTGAGAAATGCCAAGGGTGAGTTTGTTATGATTGATCACCACCTGGGCTATGACATCGATACCGTGGTGAGGGCCTCTTTCCCCAATCTCAGTTCGACGTGTGAGATTGTGTTTCGAATTGTATGGCAGTTAGGCGGCTTTGAAACCCTGTCGAAGAAGTTCGCTATCTGCGATTATTGTGGAATGATGACGGATACGGGTGGCTTCACTTTTGCTTCCACGCGTCCGGAGATCTTCTTCATCATCTGCCAGTTGCTTACTAAGGGTATTGACAAGGACAAGATCTATCGCAATGTGTTCAACAACTATTCATCGTGGGCCATCCGTTTGCGGGGATATCTCATGGCAGAGAAGCTCAATGTCCTGGAGGACCTCCATGCAAGTTATTATACAATAACCCGCAAGGATATGAAGGACTTCCATTATGTGCGCGGTGATGCTGAGGGACTCGTCAATATACCCCTGCAGATCAAAGGCATGAAATGCAGTATCTCTCTTCGTGAAGACGATCGGGTCGATGGCCGCATCTGGGTGAGTCTCCGCTCTGTTGATGACTTCTCCGCGGAGGAGATGGCCAAGCGTTTCTATAACGGTGGTGGCCATTTCAATGCCAGTGGCGGCAAGCTCGATTGCACGATGGACGAGGCCGTGGAGATCACAAAGAAAGCCATCAATTATTATGCGGAGCAACTCAAGAGATAACTTCATGCTTGTCTTTCCCCTGCGGTAAAGCCCCTGAACACTTCACCCAATACCTTATTTCGCCTTCATCGTGATGAGAGGCACAAGCATCTCCTCCATGGAGATACCACCATGCTGGAAGGTGTCTTTGTAATACGACACATAGTAGTTATAGTTGTTGGGATAAGCGAAGAAACTGTCCCCTGTAGCAAAAACATACGATGTACTGATATTGGGCGAAGGGAGGAACGCCTTGTGCGGTTCTTTGATCGTAAATACATCCTTTGCGCTGTAAGCAAGGTTCTTACCGAGCTTATAGCGCAAATTCGTATTTGTGTTGCGGTCCCCGATAATCTTCACGGGCTTAGAACAGCGGATGGAGCCGTGGTCAGTCGTCAGGACAATGGTATAATCGCTATCAGCCAGCTGACGGAAGAGGCCGGCGATGACTGAGTGCCGAAGCCAGGAGAGTGTGATGGAGCGATAGGCACTCTCGCTGTTAGCCAGTTCCCGTACCATCTTCGATTCTGTGCGGGCATGGGAAAGCATGTCAATGAAGTTGACGACAACTACATTCAGATCATTGTCTTTCAATGAGTTATATTGTTGAAGCAACCTGGTGGCGGCCTCTGAGTCATTTATCTTGCTATAGCTGAACTTATCGTGTCTGCGATACCGCTCTATCTGAGTCCTGATAAGCGGTGCCTCGCTGAGGTTCTTTCCTTCTTCCTCATCTTCATCCACCCAGAGGTCAGGAAACATCTTTGCGATGCTCTCCGGCATGAGTCCGGAGAAGATGGCGTTGCGCGCATACTGTGTAGCCGTCGGGAGGATACTCATATACATGTCATCCTGAATATTAAACATGTTGCCTATCTCCTTGGCGAGCATCAGCCATTGATCCCAGCGGAAATTGTCAATGACAATCAAGAACACTTTCTCACCTTTGTCGAGCAGTGGGAAAATTTTTGTCTTGAACACATCAGGACTCATGAGCGGACAGGTCCCTTGCTGCAAGCCCCTTCCGTTGAACCGTGTTCGGATAGAGTCCATCCAGTCCATATAATTGTTTCTGATGTATTTGGCGAAGGCGTTGTTGGCTTCTTCCTTCTGCATGGTGAGCATATCCATTATGCCACTCTCAGCCTGTCCAAGTTCTACTTCCCACCGTGTGAGGGTGCGGTAGATCTGCATCCAGTCGTTCCAGTCCTTGCATTTGCCAATCTCTATGGCAATCTTCTGATAATCATTGCAATAAGAGTTCTGAGTCACCTCAGTCACGATCTCTTTCTTGTGGATGTTCTTTTTCAGTGAGAGCAGAATCTGACTTGGGTTGACAGGTTTGATGAGATAGTCGGCAATCTGTGAGCCGATGGCCTGGTCCATGATATTCTCTTCCTCACTCTTCGTCACCATGACGACGGGGGTCTGCGGCCGGATCTCTTTGATTCGCTGGAGTGTCTCCAGGCCGGTGAGACCAGGCATCATCTCATCAAGCATGATGAGGTCAAACGACTGTTTGCGACATTCTTCGATGGCATCGGTACCGTTTGACACCGCTGTCACTTCATATCCTTTCCGTTGCATGAAGATGATGTGACCTTTCAGAAGGTCGATCTCATCATCTGCCCAAAGTATTTTTCCGTTGGTCATAATATAAAAGTATTAGGAGGCCCCGCCAAGCCTTCCCGAGAGGGAGGGTGTTGGTATGCAAAAGAGCCTTAACTTGTGGTCGCCCGCCACCTTAAACGTTTTTAGAACCCGTCGAGCTCATAGTCCTCGCTCTCGATGTCGAAGGTCTGCTTCTTCGGGGCAGAAGTCTGCTTCCTTGGGGTAGGAGCAGGCTTCTTCTGTTGAGGAACGGTCTTCTTCGGGGTTATCGTATTATTCTTTTGGGGTTGTATATGATTCTTCGCCGGTTCCCTTTTCACGGGTTGTACTGGCATGTTTTCCATCGGAATATTCATTCCGCCTTGTTGTGTGGTCTTTGGCTCATCTGTTGGAACGGTTACTCCGCCTCGTGTTTGGGCTTTCTGTTCATCCATCGGTACAGAGACCCCACCTTGCTGTTGTGTCTCTTCTTCCGGCTGTACTTTATCCTGTTCTTGCGGCTCCGTCACGATATCCTCAGGCTCGGTGAGCAACTGTAGCGTAGAGGGCTTGATAGGTGCAAAATGAATGTTGTAGAACTTCTTGTAGTCATCATAGCTGTAAGCCACGCCGATAAGCGGGAGGTTCTCAACACTGATGATGAACGGACGGGCCTTGCCCATGAGTTTCAACACCTGTGGCTGCGACAACAGGCTGCGTGAGTATTCCCGTGCCTCGTCGTAACTGCGGAAGCCGGAGACACGCATGCGGTGGAGATAGTCGTCGTTGTCGATAGCAATACCAAAGTCGCGCACGAGATAACTCGTGAAGTTAAATTTCGCTACTTGATAAAGCAGACTGTTCTCGTTCACGGAGTCGGGGTGATAGACGAGCATGAAGTCGAACTGTGTATTACGCTCTGCACTCAATGGTTTCGTCTTGAGTTGGGCACTGTCGCTCAGCACCTCACTTCTCCTGGCCCATACGTCACCGATGTCGAAATGGGCACCGCGTAGTCGTTTGCCACTCTTCACGCCATTGATGATCATACCCGCAATCTTCGAGACATTGCTCTCAGGATATTTCTCCACGAGCGTGTTGAGATCCTTCAGGCATTGCCCACCGTCGCCTTCATTCAACTTTCCAAGAGCCCCGATAAACATGAACTTATCCCGGTTGGAACCCTGTGGAAAACGCGTTTCGGAGAGCTGGACATTCGCATCCACCATCTGATATTTATCTGTCTTGAAAGCATCGTAGGTGGCAGCATACAGCGAGTCTTCCATATGTATGCCATACCGTGCATTGACTGCATAGTTGGGGTCAGAGAGCAGAGAAGTCCATTGGCTCTTCGGATATTCCGTTTTCAGACTGTCTACAAAGGTCTCTGCTTTAGCGCTCTGTCCCTTTCGTGAATAAAGCAAGAACAGATGATAGAACGCATCATCCTTATGCTCATAGTCAGGATACTGGCGGATGAGCCTTGTGAGCGCTTTTTCGCTCAGAGTGAGATTGTCGAGCTTATCCTTGAAGATGACGCCACTGTGATACAGTGCATCCGAAATCGTGTCATTGCTGGCCTTGAGCTGATCTGCTGTAAAGGGAATCTGTGCAAGATAATACTCCCGTTTATGTGGGTCAGTCCCGGGCTTTGCCTGTGCTTCCACAGAGTCGGCATGAGCCTGTGCATTGAACACAGAGTCGCGCTGAGCATCGCTTATGTCCGCCAGACTGTTATTGTCCGGTGCCTTGACGACACTCTTGTTGAAGCGTTGCCAGTTGTCTATATTCTCACGTCTTCCCCACAGTTTCTGGAACTGCTGTTTACCTTTGCTCACAGCTGTCTGACTGTAGAAGTACCATTCCAGGGTGTTGGGTGTTGGGGTGTCAGGTGTTGATGGCATGTTTCCTGGATTTTTAGAATTTATATCATTACTGCCTCTTTGTCGCGCTTGTTGTGCCTCTTGCTCTTCCTGCGCCCTCCTGGCTTCTTTCTCTTTCCTCTTCAGCGCTTCTATCGCGTGGTCGATGGCGGCATTGCGATGCACCTCATTCATCTTCGCAAGGCTCTGCAACGAGTCTTGCAGTTGAATTTCATTGGTATATGGCACGAGTTCATCAAGCACCTTTGAGCGGTTGCTGAGCTGCTCATATTCTTTGTTGTCCTTGTCTACCATTCCAAGGGCCGCATTATAGATACGCTGGGCATCGGCATAGTGCTCGATGTCCCAGTAAAGGTCGCCGAGTTTCAGCAGCAGGGCACCGTGCTCCACGCCTGTGCGTGTAGCTCTCTCATGTCCTTTCTCGTAACTGGCAATGGCGTGTATCGTGTCTTCCCTTGCCAGATAGATATTGCCTATGGCATAATAGACCTGGTCGAGATAATCCTTGTTCTTATCCGACTTTGCCATGCGCCGCAGTCTGTTGATCATCCGTCTGGAATTTGTGGCCGCCATGACCTCGGTACGTGCGATGCGTGCATTGAACTCCAGTTCATAAGGCGGATTTAATCCGATGACCTTACTGTAAGCACGGTAAGCGTCTTTGATCCATCCGACACGAGAGCATATCTGACCCATGAGGAACCACTCGCGTGCCTTCTGCTTCTTTCGCATCTCATGCCGGATAGCGTTTCTCAAATAGGGAATTGCAGATTTGTAGTCGTGCGTGAGCAGGTAATAATCGGCAAGCGTATAATCCCACTCTTTGCGTGCTTGCCAGGGGATAGAATCGCGACGACTGTTTCGGATGACTTCTTCCGCATCATACGCCTGCCCGTTTTCTATATAGCACTTGGCAAGCCAGGCCTGCGCCTTGGAGTAGATAACAGGCTGGGTGCGGTAGAGCATGCTCATGTAAGCAAAAGTTGAGATGGCGTCGTCGAAGGCGCCCTCATGAAACTGTGAGCGGCCCATGAGCATCCATGCTTTCCAGATGAAAGGGTTATATTCGCGCCGTGAGATCCATTCGCGGTCCCGGTCTGTCTTGCGACGGCTTGTGTTCCACTCAGGCCGTGCCTTGATACTGTGCCGGTCGATAGCTTTCTCAGCTTTAAGAATGGCGCGGGCAAAGTTTGATTTGCCCAATTCGCGGCTGTTCTTGTTGCGGACGGTATAGAGCGGAATGATATCTGTATAATTATCCTCGTTGCCTGTCTCTCTCTCTAAGGAACCGTCGATATAAGCCAGCGTACCGTTGTAATATGTGTTGTAGCGCGCGTTGAAGGCATGCCACCACCTTGTGACGGCCGTATTCCTGGCCGTCGAGCACCCTGCTGCTACCAGGATAATCATAGCAGCAGCGAGTGAGTACAGGAATATCTCATGATGTGGCAAGCGAGAAATATTCATCCTTTATTCCGTCTGGCATATTGATTCCCCGGAGGATAAGACTGCGGTTCCATGCCTTCACTTCCTCGGGACGCAGCGTCTCCAACACTTCAGCGAACTGGGCTGTCTCATCTTCCGTATAACTGTTTGAAGCCTTGCCTTTAAAGGCATCGAGCTCCTCGTCTTCAAAATATTCTACGGGCTCCGCGGCCGCCTTGAGCATACATTCTTGTTCACACATCGTGTTCTCTGGTGTACAGCATGTGCAGTCGCCTTCTCCAATGATTATTTCCTGGTACTCGCCCTGTTTATGGGAGCGGTAGCCGAGAAAGGCACAGAAGAGACCAAGGACAACGAGAGAAAGAACTAAGTAGATCATATTTGTACTCAAATCTTGTTTATCGTGAAGCCGGCTTTACGCAGATCTTTCCAAAAGTCGGGATACGACTTTGACACTACCTCGGGGCTGTTGATTCTCAGTCTTGGGAACTTGACAGCCAATGGGGCAAGAGCCATGGCCATGCGGTGATCCTCATGGGTGTCGATAGGTTCCAGGGAAGGCTCACAGGCCGAACCGTCCCACAACAGTTCCTCGTTGTTGACAATCTGAATGAGGAAACCTAGTTTGTGGAGTTCTTTCTGCAGAGCTGCGAGGCGGTCAGTCTCCTTGATGCGGAGACTTGCAAGCCCCGTGAAGTGGAATGTCACGCCAAGGCCACAGCAGGTCGCTACAACGGTTTGTGCCAGATCGGGACAATTAAGAAAGTCATAACTTAGTTGTGCTACGGAATTGAGATGGCGCGTCAGTCTCACGGTGGTGGGCTTTCCAGTGTGCGGCTCGTCGAAAGTCGTTTTTACGCTCAGCAGTGAGAAGATATATTTGACCACAGAGTCACCCTGCCGTGAACTGTCCTCCAGACCACGCAAGACAACGCGTGCCTCACTGATAGGATAGAGTGAGACCAGTTCATACCAGTAGGAACTGGCACTCCAGTCGTTCTCAATGAGATAAGGTGCATTCTTATAGGGCTTAGGCTTCACTTCGATGGTGTCGGGACTTGTCCAGTCGACTTCTGCTCCGAATCCATGCATGACGTGGATCGTCAGGTCGATATAAGGCCGCGACACAATCTCTCCAGTTAAATGCAAAGACAAGCCTAACTGCATGACGGGGCCGATGAGCAACAAAGCAGAGATGAACTGAGAGCTGACGTTCCCGGGCATCTCCAGTTTTCCTCCGGGCAGCGAATGTCCGCTGACATGGAGTGGGGGATAGCCCTCCTCCGATACATAATCGACGGAAGCTCCGAGCATGCGCAGGGCATCCACAAGCACGCCGATGGGGCGATGCCGCATACGTTCCGAACCTGTGATGGTGTGTTCTCCATCCGTCACGGCAAGGTAGGCGGTCATGAAGCGCATGGCGGTGCCTGCTGCTCCTACATCGATGGTATCCGGCATGTTGTGCAGCGCATTGATTACGGCACGCGTATCATCGCAATCGGAGAGGTTCTCAGGCAGCTGGCCGCCACTGAGCGCATGGATGATGAGCGCACGGTTGCTGATACTCTTTGAGGCAGGGAGGCTGATGTCTGCCGCCAGTGTCTTTGGGGCTGTAATCTCATATGTTGTCATGTGGTAATTGTATTTCGAATTTGGTTATTTAATAGTTGTAATTTTAATGTCTGCCGGTCCGCTCACGGCTGCAGCTCTCGTTGTGTGGTATTTCTTCGGCCCGGGGATGAGCGGAGTATGTTCTCATATTTGTGACATTCTTGGACATGCAAATTTACTCATTTATATATAATAACGGGCGGAGGGTGGGCATTATTATGCTTAAATATAGCAAACGAATAAAAAAGTCGTCGGAATATTTGGCAGTGTCAACAAATCGCAGTAACTTTGCACTCGCAATTGAGGAACGGGATTTAGCGCAGTTGGTAGCGCACACGTCTGGGGGGCGCGAGGTCGCTGGTTCGAGTCCAGTAATCCCGACCTAAAAAGCGGCAAGAGCATTTGCTCTCGCCGCTTTTTTCGTATCGTTGCGTTTCGTTTGTATATTGTTGACGGACGTCGCAAGATCGTATGTCGTTCGTCGCAGGACCGTGTGTCGTTCGTCGCAGGATCGTGTGTCGAACGACAAAAGACGTTTATCCTTGTGTACAGAATTCCTCTCCCAACCGGAATCCCTCCTCGTAAAGGCGTTCAAGCTTTGCGACATCTTTCTCTATGCGGTGTACCTCCATCGGCCGTTTGGGTCGGATGACGACAATCTCACCGTTGTGCTCCATGTCCTCAACCATCTGAAGTTGAATGTTGTAAGCCTCGATGCGATGACTAAGAACGACACGAAGGCGAGGATAGTTGCGATAAATGAAACGTGGCTGCTTGCGGTCACGGCCCTGCTCACGATAGCCGTAGTTACGAGTCGTGATGACAATATTCATCTTATGCCCAGTTGCCTGGGCACGTTTCACGGGAATAGAATCGATGATGCCCCCGTCAAGCATTGGTTTCCCGTCAATCCATGTTATCTTGCTTACGTACGGCAGAGAACTGGATGCACGTGCCAGATCACAAGCACGTTGGCGATCATGCGTCTCCGTGAGGTATTCGCTCTGCCCTGTCTGACAGTTGGTTGTCACCATTTCGAAGCCGGCCGAATATTTGAAGAACTCTTCATAGTTGAAAGGTATAAGCTCGTTGGGAAAACGGTCATAGAGCAGTTTCTGGTCAAAGATACAGCCTTGCGTCACAAGATGACGCAAACCGATATAGTTGTATCTCGCAAGAAAATCGATGTTGGAGATCCGCGCGCGACGGGGCTGGTGAGAGATGTAGCTCATACCGTTACAGGCTCCCGCTGACACTGCTACAACGTAGTCAAAGTATAAATTATATTTCATGAAGGCATCAAGCACACCACTCGTAAAAACGCCACGCATGCCGCCGCCTTCCAGAACCAATCCCATGGAGTGAGGGTCTATCTGCATAAAAATTGTTATTTTTCTGCAAAGGTAGTGCTTTTTATTCTGAATTTTGTAACTTTGCCATCAAAAGTAACCAAGATGTTTGAATTATGTTCAAAAAAGAAACCTACACAGAACGCCGTGCAGGGCTTAAGAAGCTCGTTGGCAATGGCGTAATTTTGCTTTTTGGCAACAATGAATCACCGGCCAACTTCCCCAACAACTCATATTATCCTTTCCGTCAGGATTCTTCTTTCCTTTATTATTTCGGTCAGCAGCGTGACAGACTTGTGGGTGTGATCGATGTCGACAACGACATTGAGACGCTTGTGGGCGACGATATCGACATTGATGATATTGTGTGGTACGGCTCAGTGGACAGCGTTCACGATATGGCTGGGCAGGCAGGTGTCAGCAACTCCGCTCCGATGAAGACCCTGAAAACCATTTGCAACGATGCCATGCGTCTGCATCGGAAAATTCATTTTCTTCCGCCTTACCGCGCAGATATCAAGATTCAGATCTTCGACCTTCTCGGTATCCATCCTAACCAGCAGAAGGAGAGCGCCTCAATGGACCTCATCAAGGCTGTCGTAAAGATGCGTTCAACGAAGTCGCAGGAAGAGATTGAGGAACTTGAGCGTGCGGCTGTCATCGGTTATAAGATGCATACCACAGCTATGCGTATGTGCCGTCCGGGCGTGGCGGAGCAAGAAATTGCAGGTACACTTGATGGTATCGCCAACGCCTATGGTTCTATGGTGAGCTTCCCGACTATCCTCTCACAGCACGGTGAGATCATGCATGGTGCACCTTCTCAGAACAGGCTGCAGGCAGGCCGCCTGATGCTCTGCGATGCCGGTGCAGAGACGCTCGATCACTACTGCTCTGACAACACGCGTACAACCCCTGTCAGCGGTCATTTCGATCAGCGTCAGTTAGAAATCTACTCTATCGTCGAGGCTGCTCACGACTATGCCCTCTCAGTAGCTAAGCCGGGTGTGAAATGGTGGGATGTGCATTTCGGTGTCTGCCGTCTGATCACAGACCGTCTGAAGGACCTTGGACTGATGAAAGGCGACACAGAAGAGGCTGTGGCTGCCGGTGCACATGCCATGTTCCTGGTTCACGGACTCGGTCACATGATGGGTATGGATGTCCACGACATGGAGTCGTTCGACCAGATCAACGTAGGCTTCGACGATGAGGTTCGCCCGAACCTTGAGCAATTCGGTACCAACTGCCTGCGTATGGGCCGTCGCCTGCAGGAAGGCTTTGTGGTAACGGATGAGCCGGGTATCTACTTCATCCCTGACCTTATCGACGACTGGAAGGCCTCAGGTTACTGCAAGGACTTCATCAATTTCGACAAACTTGAGACCTACAAGGACTTCGGGGGTATTCGTATTGAAGACGATCTCCTTATCACGAAGAATGGTTGCCGCTTCATCGGCAAAGACCTCATCCCTTATCATCCGAAGGATGTCGAGGAGTTCATTGCAAAGAACAGATAAGTCAGCTTGTGTTTCACAAGCATTGTTATAAGAAGACTCAATCATCAGTTTTGGCAAGCCATTCTGATGATTGAGTCTTTTATTGGTGTTGATCTGCTAAGAAGTATGACCTTCAAACACATTGCAACTGATCTGTCTGCAGCGTTCATTGCATCCGTGATGGAGAACTGCCCGGATGCTATCCACGTATTTGACCGTTTCCATGTGGTTAAACTCATGAATGAGAAACTGGACGGTATCAGGAGGGCTCAATATGCAATGGAGAAGAACATTAACAGGAGAAGGGTCCTAAAAGGAACCGGATACCTACTGTTGATGAACGGTGAGGACATCTATGATAGTAAATACAAGACAACTCATCAAAATGGCCAATACTTTGATGGCTTACCGATCAGGTATACTGGCATGGTATGACTGTCATATCTCTACTGGCAAGGTTGAAGGCATAAACAACAAGATAAAAGTTATGGAAAGAAATGCGTATGGCTTCAGGGATGAAAAATACTTCAGACTGAGACTATACGCACTTCACGACTGTCGCATCACTCGAAATGTCGGATGAACCATAATTATGATACAACAACTAACATCCGACCTACATGACATCATGCCTGTCATCAGGACGATTGCTGACAGCCAGCAGTTGTCCTTCGATGAGGCATGGAGGTTGGTTACATTCTACAAACGCTACAGGAAATAAAGATTCGATATAAGCAAAATATTAGGAAGAAATTTATTCGCAAATTTGTGAATGTGAAAAAATAACCTTATCTTTGCAGCAAAGATATCGATATGCAAGTAACATTCAGGCAAGAGTACCTTAGGGAATTCTATGAAAGGGGACTATCGAGCGACAAGAAACATCGACTCCAACCCGCCATTATAAAAAAGTACGGTCGGGTCGTAAATCTGATGATCTCAGAGGACAATGTGCTTGGGCTTATAAAATATGGTTCGCTCCATTACGAGCACTTGCATGGAGACAAGGAAGGTCTATCGTCTGTTAGGGTCAATGATCAATATAGAATAGAATTTCAGGAGTTCGTTAAAGATGGTGAGACCATTGCCTCCATTTGTGAAATAACTGAATTGAGTAATCATTATAAATAGCATAACTATGATACATATAGACGGTATAAAAGATAATATGATTGCCAATAATCTCGAGCCGTTTGAGCCCACTCATCCAGGAGAGATTATCAAGGACGAAATCGAATATCGTGGCATCCCACAGCGAAAACTTGCCACTGAGATTGGTGTGTCATATAGTCAACTTAACGAGGTGCTTAATGGAAAGCGACCTTTAAATACGGAGATGGCTCTTCTTATTTCAAAGGCACTTGATATTGATGCGGAGCCTCTTTTGAGGCTTCAGGCGCAATACGATATGCTTATGGCCAAACGTAATAAGTCTTTCATTAAACGTTTAGAGAGAATAAGGAAAATAGCAGCTGTGTTATAGTCGGCTATATTTGTGCAAGATGTGTAAATGTCAGACAAAACGTGTTGCTCTGTCTGACACCTACACCCTTGCATGAGGATACCCCATGCCCCAAGAATACCATTAGCCATCTCTAAGGCGAAGAAGCCGAAAGAGAAACAGGTGT
>CALJCU010000166.1 GCA_938023885.1 uncultured Prevotella sp.
AACAACGGCGGCGATGCCCTCGCCGTGGCGCGCCTCCTTGCCGATGCCGGTTATACGGTGTCGGTTTATCTGTTCAATATTCACAACATGTTGTCTGACGACTGTGCAGCCAACCGTGAGCGGATCATCGAACAGCGGAAGGTGCAGTTCACGGAGATATCACTTAACTTTGACCCACCGGATCTGACACCGGATACTGTTGTTATTGATGGTCTCTTCGGCTCAGGATTGAATAAGGCGCTTATGGGTGGCTTCGCGTCTCTGGTGAAGTATATCAACAAGAGTCCGGCGAAGGTCGTCAGCATTGACCTCCCGTCAGGGCTGATGTGTGAGGATAACACTTACAACGTACATGCTAACATCATTCGCGCCGACCTCACACTGACACTTCAGCAGAAGAAACTGTCGATGCTTCTTCCTGACTGTCAGCAGTATATCGGCCGGTTACGTGTACTCGATATCCGCCTCAGTCCTGAATATATCATGAACACGGAGGCGAAGAGCCGCATCTTGGAGGAGCACGAGGTCAGTGCACTCATGAAGCATCGTCCCGACTTTGCCAACAAAGGTACGATGGGTCACGCGCTGCTTGTAGTTGGAAGCTATGGTATGTCAGGGGCCGCCATTCTCGCTTCGCGTGCCTGCATGCGGTCGGGAGTGGGCAAACTCACTGTTCATACGCCGGCACGCAACTATGACATCATGCAGATCAGTGTGCCGGAGGCTGTCCTGCAGCTCGACAAAGACGACTATGAGTTCTCAGACAGTGTAGTCTGCGACGACTTCGATGCCTTAGGTATCGGCCCGGGCTTGGGTCAGTCGGAGAACACCGCTGTGGCGCTTATCGGTCAGATAAGCCGTGCCAAGTGTCCGGTGGTCGCTGATGCTGACGCCATCAACATCCTCGCCAGTCATCAGGCTTGGATTCAGCAACTGCCGAAGGGTATCATTCTTACACCCCATCCGAAAGAGTTTGACCGCCTGATGGGCAGCGCAAGCGCCAGTTGTTACGACCGGCTCATGCGTGCCCGGCAGCTGGCCTCCCGTCTCCAGGGATACATTATATTAAAGGGTCATTATTCTGCCCTTTGTCTCCCCGACGGTCAGGTGCTGTTCAACCCCACGGGTAACAGCGGCATGGCGACGGCAGGCAGTGGTGACGTGCTGACTGGTATCATCACAGGTCTGCTCGCGCGCGGTTACAATCAGGCTGACGCCTGTACGATAGGCATGTACCTCCAGGGTCTCGCCGGCGACCTTGCCATGAAGGATTTAGGGAAGGAGAGCCTCGTTGCAAGCGATATTATTTCATATCTTCCGAAAGCTTTTTTAAGAATTGGTTAGCTAAGTGATAGTAATATGATCAGGCATCATCTTCGCGGCCTTTTAGCCGCACTGCCTTTTGTAGCCGTATCAATGTCTGCACAGAGTGTAGAAGGAACGAGCTATATGCTCCCGAAGAACGGGATGCGGTTCACCGTGAAAGTGGAGAAGGCGCAGTACACCCCGGGTGAGTTCTGCCAGTATGCGGAGCGTTTCATGAAAGAAAAAGTCCCTCAGCAGGCTCTGACGACTTACCGCATCATCGGCGTTGAAATGGACGAAACCGCTGTGCCGGATACATCGAAGCAATATCAGCTTATTGTTGATAAGAAACATGCTATTGATAAGGTCTCGCTCACGCATGATGGTCAATTGCTTGCCATTAACGTTGACGCGGACCAACCTGTGATGCCAGTGCGGGTATTTGAGGCTGCTCCTAAGCCGGCACCGCTCCGGCCGAACGACTTCATGACAGAGGATATCCTTGCCGCCGGTTCTACCGCGAAGATGGCAGAGCTTACAGCTAAGGAAATCTACGATATTCGCGACAGCCGCAATCAGCTCAGTCGCGGTGACGCTGATAATTTGCCCAAGGACGGTGCTCAGCTTAAGCTGATGTATGAGAACATGAGTCGTCAGGAGAAAGCGCTCACTCAGCTCTTTGACGGGGTTACCGCGAAAGATACGACATGGACGCAGATTGATTTCATGCCTGTCAAAGAAGGACGAAGCGTCCTTTTCCGTTTTTCCAAATACTATGGACTGGTGGCCAGTGACGACTTGAGTGGCGCACCTTATTATATAACCGTCACGGATGAGCATACAGCTACCGACCCTTCAGTCAGTCCGGAGGAGAAAAAGAAAGAGGACAAGAACGACATCGGCCTGCGCGCCAGCCTGCCGTCTAAGATCAAGGCAGAGCTGTCGGCTGATGGCAAGACACTTGGAACCTACGAAATGAGCGCAGCCCAGTTTGGCTTCGTTCAGTCGCTCAGCGGTGATCTTTTCAGCAAAAAGCAGACAGCGCAGATTGTGTTCGATCCCATGACGGGAAATGTCAGAAGTATCAAGGCTGTGGGACTGAAATAATGAAGATATAGAAAATAGTAGGGGAGTGACTGTTTGGCCGCCTCCTACTGTGTCTTATTGTTATTGTCTCCGGCTTATTGGAACATCTTCAGAAGACTTTTCGAATCAATCAAAATATAGTTCATTGTCCAGTTGTCTACTCCGTTGCTTTCGTCCTCATAAAAAATGGCGAGGCTGCCGTCGGGCAGGCGGTCCATGGTGGAGTAAGAAGCCGCTCCGGCCTGAAGTTGACAGATGTTCTTCCAAGTCTTCCCGGCATCCTTACTGGCGAAGAGGCAAAGGTTAGCGCGTTGAAGGGAAGGAATGGTCAGAGGAATGGTATGAAGGATGATGTCTTCCTTGCCTTCTGTCTCTCTCGAGTAATACAAGATGTCGGCATTGCATGCAGCTCCGGAGAGCATGCCGTTGCGCCATTGCTGTCCCCAGTCAAGCTCTTTTGTCTTGGTCATATTGAATCCTCGTGCGCCTTTCTGTCTTACTGAGACCATGATACGCCCGTCGTTCATCTGTAATAGTTTCGATTCGTCAGCTCGCAGATAAGCCAGGTTGCCGTCGAGCGTCCAGTGCTTTCCTTCGTCCTTGGAATACATGATGAACTCGCGTATCACACCTTCACCATTCTTGTAGTTGCAGGCAAACATAATGGTGCCGTCGGTGGTGCAGATGCCACGTCCGGAGGTAACGAAAAAACCGTAGGGGCGCAGGGCATTAGTCATTGTGTCGACTTGGTTGTCAAGCAATTGATGGACCAGGTCGGTCGGTTGGGTCCATGTTTTCCCATTGTCGTCACTGTACATCAGGGCCACATCGGCTTGTCCATCCCAGAAATTCTTGTTGCCGGCACATGACAGACAGATGATGCGTCCGCTTTTTGTCACCACCAGGGCCGGGTCTCCGAATCCGAAGTCGAAGGTGCCTTGTCCTTGGCCTTGTGCTATGGTGAGCGGCTCTGTCCAGGTGCATCCGTTGTCGATGGAACGCCTTACGACCAAGTCAATGCGATGGGATCCCGCATCGCCTAAGTTGTTGAAGCGCTTGTCGAAAGCCGTGACGATACTTCCATCGTGTGCCACTACCATGGCAGGTATGCGGTAGTAATGGCTTCCGTAAGTATCTGGAACTCCCAAAAAGCGCTGAGTCTTAAATATTTTCTGTGCGTATTCAGGGTCCCCCTCGACAGGGGTTAAATGTCCGTTGATCACCATGCTGGTGATCTTTGCATCAAGCGAGTCGCCCTGCGTAGCGTTCTTGCACACGTCAGCCGTCAGAAAAAGAAAGGCTGGCTTGTTGGTCTTTGACGCTTTCAGTTTCAGTTGCAGCCGGTTACCCTTAGGTTTGATAGCTGCCAGGCACTGTGGGTGTGGATCCGCGGGGAAGTCGTTGAAAGTGGATTGATACACCTTAATGCCTTCGATATTCTTGAGCGTATTTCCTTTCAGGGTGACATTCATCGTACGTATGAAAACTGAATCTTTCGGCATTTTTATTTTCAGAAGTACGGAGTTGCGATTGCCTTGTCCGGTGGTTTGATAGCCTTGAAAAACCGTGACATCAGCGGCTTGGGTTACTGTGGCTGAGATGAGACAGGTGAAGAGTAATAAGACCTTGTTTAACATAGATTCTGGCAGTTTATTTGAAAAAAGGGTAATTCCTTTCCGATGGAAAAAGAATGGCCCTTCTGTTTGGGTTTACCTGCCGATAGGACAGGCATACAATTGTATTAATCGCAGTTGGCGAGCTTGTTCTCAGAACCAAGGACATCCTTGATCTTCTCCTCGTACATCTCAATCATGTAGTTGCGAGCCACCTTGCCATACTGACGAGGATCGAAGTACTCAGGATGGTTAGCCAGCGTCTCACGCACACCTGCTGTGTAAGCCAGGCGAGAGTCGGAGTCGATGTTGATCTTGCAGACAGCGCTCTTGGAAGCCTTGCGGAGCTGATCCTCGGGAATACCGACAGCGTCGGGAAGCTTGCCGCCGTACTTGTTGATGATGTCGACATACTTCTGGGGGACAGAAGAAGATCCGTGCAGAACGATAGGGAAGCCAGGGAGCTTCTTCTCGATCTCATGCAGCACGTTGAAAGCCAATGGAGGAGGAATGAGACGGCCTGTCTTCGGATCACGTGTGCACTGCTCGGGCTTGAACTTGTAGGCACCGTGGCTGGTACCGATAGAAATAGCGAGGCTGTCGCAGCCCGAACGCTTTGAGAAGTCGATTACTTCCTCAGGCTTTGTATAGTGGCTTTTCTCAGAGGCTACCTCGTCCTCAACGCCTGCGAGCACGCCGAGCTCAGCCTCGACAGTGACATCGTACTTATGAGCATACTCCACGCACTTACGGGTCAGCTCAATGTTCTCCTCGTAAGGCTTGCTGGAACCGTCGATCATGACGCTTGAGAAACCAAGGTCAACGCAGTCCTTAACCAGCTCGAAAGTGTCTCCGTGGTCGAGGTGCAGCGCAATCTCGGGATGATGGCATCCGAGGCTCTTTGCAAACTCCACAGCACCCTGTGCCATATAGCGGAGCAGGATGGGGTTAGCATATGCACGTGCACCCTTAGAAACCTGCAGGATGACAGGGCTTTTCAGTGTAGAGCTGGCTGTGATGATAGCCTGCAGCTGCTCAAGGTTGTTGAAATTGAATGCCGGAATGGCATAACCGCCTGTTATGGC
>CALJCU010000167.1 GCA_938023885.1 uncultured Prevotella sp.
CTGCTCTGCATCATCGTTTCCAGTGCTGCAACATTCTATGCTACCATCCAGCTCTTTGCACCCCAGCTCTGGCAACACTTTTATTTCCATCCTACACTCAACCCGTTCTCGGTACCACCGGTATTGATGATCTTTCTTTTATCGGTATGGGCTATACTCATTGTCGGTATCGCTTGTGTAGATGATGTCTGTCACAAGTTGCCTACGCCGCAGGCTATCCTCTATCTTAGCGGATTGGCAGCCGTGTGCGCCATCGACTACATCGTCTTCAGTCTCACTACCCTTTATTATGTTGGTTATCCTTTGCTTGTCGCCTACATCATCTTTGCCTTCTATCGTCACTGGCGCAACCGTACGGTATACCTCTGCGGCAACTGCGGACGACCACTCAAGCACAAAGGCCGCTGCCCGTATTGCGGAGCGATGAACGCCTGACGCTACGCATCCGGCAAGCTCTTGAGCGATGCCTTTTCTCCTACCACCCAGACGATGTCACCCTTGACAAAACGGTGATGGGGATTGACACACGTGAGGTTGTCCTGGCCTTCCTCCACTCCCACGACCATACAGTTGTATTGCTCACGGATACCACTCTTACACAGCGTCTTACCGATAAACGGACTGTCGGCACCCAGTTTCAGCTTCTGTAGTCTCATCTCCCGCTGCTCGATATGCGGGTCATCCGGCACAAGCTCGTTCTTGACCGCATTGGCAAAAGTCTGCAACTGTTCGTCGTTGCCAATGACCTGCAGATGGTCGTCGGGGAAGATGATGCAGTCACCCCCAGGAATATTCAGCCGTTGGTGTCCCCGCAGGATGCTGCTGACGTAGACGCCGAAGCGCGTACTCAGACGCAGTTGTCCTAATGTCTTCCCTGCCCAGACAGAGTCGTCGGGGATAACGACATCAGAAATATGAATATCCCGGTCAATGAGATTGTCCTCGAAGAGCGGACGTCGTTTGCCCTCCACCCGCGCCATGATCTCACGCGAGTTGAGGTTCGTGATGAAGCGGCGCTCCATGCTGATAGAACTCTTCTTCAACCTCCGCGACAGAATCATCAGAACGATGATGACAATAGCAAGGGTGATAACAACGGCATTGGCAAAGCGTGCCAGATAGTTACAGATATAGAAGAGGATAGCCGCAGCTATCGCCATACGAAGGTAAGTGGTAAGCGATTGAGGTGGCTCTCGGTCCACAATTCCTTAAACTCCTCACTGTGATTGTTCTTCATCACCAACGCACGCATGAACGGTGAGATACAAATAAGTGTGACTAGTCCTGTGACGCCGTTGGCCCACCAGTGAGGCAGGAGATGACGGAAGAACTGTAGCACGAACGTCAGCATGACTACCGTCACCGCTATACAGAGGACCGAATAAATCAACGTGTTCAGTCCCATCTTCTTCAGCAACCGCTTCCATACATTGTTTTCTTTAGCTGTTGTCTGGTGCGCTGTGCCCATATGGTCAAGCCGACGTACCCAGCGGCGCGGCATCAGTTTGGTTATCCCATTATAGGCCGGCACGGCAGCACGAATCATATAAGGCGTGATGAATGTCGTGACGACACTCACAGCCACAATGACGGGATAGATAAAGTCGCTGATGACCTTCAGCGACAAGCCCAACGAGGCGATGATAAACGCAAACTCACCGACCTGCGCCATAGAAAAACCGCAGCGCATGGCCGTCTTCAGCGGCTGGCCCGAGAGCATGTAACTGAACGTACCGAAGACCGCCTGACCCACCATAATAGCCAGGACAAGCACAAGGATCGGCACTGCGTAACTGACCAGCACCTTGGGGTCAACAAGCATGCCCACAGAGACAAAGAAGATAGCGCCGAAGAGGTTCTTCACCGGTGCCACGACTTTCTCTATGCGCTCCACCTCTACCGTCTCTGCAAGAATACTGCCCATGACGAAGGCACCGAAGGCAGAAGAGAAACCGACTGCCGTACTGATCCAGGCCATAGCGCAGCAGAGACCGAGCGCGACGATTACAAGTGTCTCATCGGTCATCAGCTTACGCGTGACACGAAGAAAAGACGGAACAAGATAAAGGCCGACGATAAACCACAGGATGAGGAAGAAGCCAATCTTCAGGAGCGATCCCACCATCTGTGCCCCGTCAGGGTTACTGCCCGAGGCGATGGCCGAAAGCATGACCATCATCACGATGGCGAGGATATCCTCCAAAACAAGCACACTCATCACAAGTCTGGCAAACGACTGCTGCGACAACCCCATGTCATCGTATGCCTTATAGATGATCGTTGTCGACGACATGGCAAGCATGCCGCCAAGGAAGATGCAGTCCATGTGATCCCAGCCGAAGAGATGCCCCACGACCATTCCCGTCACCGACATGAAGAAGATGGTGCTCACGGCAGCTATCACCGGTGCCAGTCCCATCTTCAGAATCTTCTTGAACGAGAAGTCGAGACCGAGGGAGAAGAGCAGAAACATCACACCGATATCCGCCCACGTCTGGATGTCAGCCTTGTCCACGACCGACATCGTCAGCGGCAGATGAGGCGAGACGATGAAGCCTGCCACGATATAGCCCAGCACCAACGGTTGCTTGAGCCGCCTGAAGATAAGTGTCACGATGCCGGCAACAATGAGTATCAGTGCCAGATCCTTAACGAGAGCGGGGAGTTCTGCCATGGGCTCTTATTCTGTTATTCTATTTTTCACAAACGCGCTATCAGAATTTTCTAAAGTAAAGTCTCAGGCGGTGCGAGCGAAGCACCATCTTTGAGCCGCTTAGGGCTTCTTTCTTATAATGTACCTCCAGGCTGTCAATGCCATATTCAATCATCGCCTTAGGATCAGTGACGGGGATGTCTCCTGTGCTGTCATTCTCCTCATGTCCTCTATTATAATAAGGTGAGAGGACCGTGAGACTATCAGAGGTCTGATTGAAACGGAGATAAAAACGCTCGGAGCCTCCCTGCAATCCCATCATCTTCACCTCAAAAGACCAGAAGAGCTTGGCCTGAGAGAGATCCGTAGTGCCACCCGTGGAAAGGGTATCCACACGCTCCAGGTGCCAGAATCCATCGAGGTCACCATTGTCACTCGTCTCCAGGTCGCAGGAGGAGAAGAGGAAGACGGTGAAAAGGAATGATATAAGTATCGATATGTTTTTCATAGCATTAATTGTTGCGTAGCCGTTCTCTTAGCTTTCCGCTATGTCTCATATACGCCATGAGCAAGATGACACTCAGAAAAGCGACACCGAGTGA
>CALJCU010000168.1 GCA_938023885.1 uncultured Prevotella sp.
CTTTTCTCCCTATATTCTGAAGGTGAGAGGCCTGTTTCCTTCTTGAAGCATTTGGAGAAATACTTAGGATCTGAGAAACCGACAGCATAAGCTATCTGCGAGAAGTTCTCCTTGCTCTTTGCTACGAGTTCCTCAGCTCTTTGCAGACGGATATGTCGTACAAACTCATTGGGGGGAATACCTACGATGGCTTTCACCTTACCATAAAACACGGTACGCCCCAGGTTCACAGCCTGTGCAAGATCTTCCATCCTGAGTGCAGAGTTGTCAAGGTTCTCTTCCAAGTAGGCCATCAACTTCTGCATCATCAGTTTATCCTCATCTATAATCTCCGGCGGCTTGAGCGTGTATTGCACAGCAGACTGTCGGGACTCCTGCTGATTTTCTTCCTTGGGCTGTGGCTGGGAACTATTCCCGGATTCGGACTTATCACCATTCTTATTCTCAGTTTCAGTCATGTCCTGCTCAACCTTCTTTCCATCTGCCATGGCAGAGAATTCAGAAAGCATATCCTGCTGGAAACTACGACGACGAGAAATAATATTCGCAATACGCTCCTTCAGATAAGTGGCAGAGAATGGCTTTGTGATATAATCATCCACACTCTCACGCAATCCCTGCAACCTGTCCTGTAGAGAAGCCTTAGCTGAGAGAATAATGATCGGGATATGGCTCGTATTCTTGTTCTCCTTTAGTTTGTGCACCATCGTCAGACCGTCCATCTCAGGCATCATAACGTCTGAGATGATGAAGTCTGGCAGTTCTTTGTTGGCTATCTCCAATCCTTCCCTGCCATTTTCTGCTGTGATTACACTATACACAGAGGAAAGAATCGAGAAAAGGAATCGGCGCAGATCACGGTTGTCTTCAACAACCAAGAGCTTAACATCAGGATGTGCCGGAGAGATAGTGGCAGATTTTATTTCTCCGTTTAATGCATCGTTATCATCTGTTTCACTTGCAAAAGGAGCATTGACATCATCAACAAGATAATTGTCTGGATTCTGATTATAGGATAGCATGCTGTTAACCATCGAAAGCATGTTCTCACTATTGCGCCGGACCATTTCAAGCAGTTCGTGTCCCTTTTCTGAAAGATGCTCGTTCTTCATCACTTCAGTTACAGGCCCGCCGATAAGCGTCAGCGGCGTGCGAAGCTTATGTCCGATGTTCGTAAAGAAAGTAGTGCGGAGATCGCTCATTTCAGCTTGCATCCTGATACGCTGCTGTTGACCGAACATATAAAGAATGATGAAGATGAGTGCGCCCCCCGTCATGATGTATGTCATCCAGCCCATCCATGACTCCCAGAAGGTAGGTTGTGCGTAGATGTTCAGTACACGGACATTATTCTGCCAAACACCATCTGCGTTCGTTGACCTGACTTCCAACTTCAGATGCCCATCAGGTAAACGGTTGAAGGCTGCACTGTGTTCCTGCCCTACATAGTTCCATCTTCCGTCACCACCTTCAAGTCGATAAGCATAGCGGATGAGATGATTGTCACTGTAGTCAAGGGCCGAGAAATAGATAGTCAGACTCCGCTTGTCACTCGGTACAACAAGTTCCGGGGTATTGAGCACCGATTGGATGTCGTCTTCTCCCTGGAATTTGACACCTGTGAAGACGATGTTAGGCACAAAAGCGCTTTTCACCATTCTGAGAGGGTCGAAATAGATGAAACTGCTGTTACAGGCCATGAATATCGTACCATTAATGCTGCACAATGGCTTCGCCTCAGAGAACTCCACATTGTTGCCTATTTCGTTAATTCCAAAGGTGTAGAGTTTTCCGGACCTGTCATCGTATTTGTC
>CALJCU010000169.1 GCA_938023885.1 uncultured Prevotella sp.
TCTTGGACGACGTCCCACAATGTTCATTTCCGCAGCGCTCTTCACCCTTTCGGGTATATGTTGCGCCATTGCTCCAAATTTCCACTTTCTTGTTGCCGCCCGCATCGTGGGTGGTTTGGGTATTGGTATTATCTCCGTGGTGGCTCCCGTCTACATCTCTGAGATTTCCATCACACGCTACCGCGGCCAGCTCGTCTCGCTCTATCAGCTCGCCGTCACCGTGGGGTTCCTCGCGGCCTACGTCGTCAACTATCTACTACTAAACTTCTCCCATACCGGCCATTTTGCCAACAATTGGCTACAGCTTATCTTCATCGGTGAGGTGTGGCGCGGCATGCTGGGCATGGAAGGCATACCGGCACTTTTCTTCCTCATTGTCCTCTTTCTGATTCCCGAGAGTCCGCGCTGGCTCATCACGCAGGACAAGGACAGCAAGGCGGCTACTATCTTTAGTAAGATCTACACCCGTAAGGAAGATGTTGAGAAACAAGTGGCAGACACTAAGTCGACCATCGCTGGAGAAACGAAGTCGGAATGGAAGCAGCTGCTTCGTCCGGGGATTCTTAAAGCCGTCATTATCGGTGTATGTATCGCTATCCTCGGCCAGTTTATGGGTGTAAATGCTGTGCTCTATTACGGTCCTTCCATGTTCAAGGATGCAGGTATGAGTGACCCGTTGTTCTGCCAGGTGCTCGTCGGCATCGTGAACATGCTCACCACCGTGCTTGCCACATTCATCATCGACCGGGTAGGCCGGCATAAGCTCATCTACTACGGTGTGTCAGGCATGATCTTGTGTCTCATCATGATAGCCGTCTACTTCGCTTTCCATGAGAGTTGGGGATTGAGCGTCTGGTTCATGCTCACGTTCTTCCTGCTCTACGTTTTCTGCTGCGCCGTAAGCATCAGTGCTGTGGTCTTTGTTCTGCTCTCGGAGATGTATCCGAACAGTGTCCGTGGCTTAGCCATGTCGATTGCTGGCTTTGCCCTTTGGATTGGTACTTACCTTATCGGACAGCTCACTCCGTGGATGCTTGAGACCCTCAAGCCGACAGGCACATTCCTGCTCTTCGCCGTGATGTGTGTGCCTTACATCCTTATTATGTGGCGCTGTGTTCCGGAGACTGCCGGAATGTCATTGGAGGATATAGAGCGCTACTGGACCAAACAAGATAAGAAATGACAATGCAATAACAACAATGCAAAAACCTGACATCTATAATAACCTGACCGTAACCCCGAGACGCGCCCATTCCCTGGACGCGTTGAGGGGCTACGCTATTATGACCATGATCCTCGCTGCCACAGAGGCTTTCGGCATTCTGCCTGCATGGATGTATCATGCTCAGGTACCGCCACCAGACCATGACATCATCATGCTTATCCTTGCCAACGTTTCGCTCACCGGCGCCATCGTCTATCTCCTTACACCTCATAAGCCGATAGCACGCCTCACCATCATCCCTCTGCTCATGGCCTTCTTCATGTCAGCTAAGACCGACGGCTCATGGCAACAGACCATTCGCGATTTTACCTTCGCACCATGGCTTTATAACATTGGTTACCAGAAATACCTGCTTGTCATCATACCAGGTACCATAGCAGGTGATCTCATGACACGCTGGCTGCAGAAAGAAGACACCACACAGATTCACGACAAGCTGAAAGTTGCCCCATGGGTAGCACTGCTCTCTCTGGCACTCATCATCACGATACAAAACAAGGAGACAAGGAGAATAATGTTAAATAATAAGGCTAATATTAATTTAATTACTGAAATATTTGTGTATTCAAGAAATATTAATTAATATTGCAGTCGAATAAAACGTATATTTATTAATTACATCTAACTTAACGCATTTGAATATGAGACCTAACTTACAACCGCTACGAAGCGCGACAAAATCATCTGTCGCCCTGGCAATAGGTTTGCTATGCATGTCTACCGGAGGAGGAAATGCTTTTGCAGCCTCACCCGAGAACAATGCCATGCGATCCGTTGAACAGGCCAAGACTACAGTCAAGGGTATTGTCCTTGACGAGAACGGTGACCCCGTCATCGGTGCAAGCGTCGTTGATGCTTCCGGAAAGACTGGAACAGTGACCGATGCCAATGGTAACTTCGCCCTCGACGTTGCCAAAGGAACCACGCTCAAGATCTCGTACTTGGGCTATAACACTACTAACGTAACAGCCTCGGGCAGCACCCTTCGGGTCGTCCTTGAGCCTTCCAACCACGAGCTCAATGAGGTCGTCGTGACCGCCCTCGGTATCAAGCGTGAGAAGAAGGCCTTAGGTTATGCCATGCAGGAGGTGAAAACTGACGGACTCACGGAAAATAAAAACTTCAGCGTCGCCAACATGCTGCAAGGTAAAGTAGCCGGTGTGCAGATCTCACAGTCGGGTACCGGTCTTGGCGGATCGACACGTATCGTGATGCGTGGTCTGAACTCACTGTCGGGAAACAACCAGCCGCTGTGGGTCGTCGACGGTATGCCGATCAGCGACAACAGCAATGAGCAGGCCTCACAATGGGGCGGTTTTGACTATGCCGGCGCTGCTTCAGAAATCAATCCCGAGGACATCGAGAGCATCTCCGTGCTGAAAGGTGCCAATGCCGCAGCCCTCTACGGCTCGCGCGCTCAGAACGGTGCTATCGTCATCACAACGAAGAAAGGTAAGCTCAACCAGCCTCTGCGACTCGAGTACAACGGAACACTCGACATCACGAAAGTCTATTCGCCTTACGACTATCAGAACGAGTACGGCCAGGGTACCGGCGGCAAGTTCGACATCAACTCAAAGATGAGCTGGGGACAGAGGCTTGACGGAACGACAGTAGACAACTGGCGTAATGTGCTTTATGGTGACAACAATTATAGCCAGTATGCGTTGACACCTCAAAAAGACTACATCAAAGATTTCTACAAGACAGGCACTAACTATACCAACACTGTAACAGCCACAGCCGGTGGTCAGAGCATGCGCGGCCGTTTCTCTTTCACAGATTCACGTGCCGACGATGTCGTTCCCAACTATTCACAGAACCGGCAGTACTTTGACTTGAACACGGAGTTCACCAGTAAATATCTGGATCTCGGCGTCAAGGCCAATTACATGCATGAGAAAACAAAGAACCGTCCAAGTCAGGGTGAATATGGCGTAATGGTACAGTTGGTAAAGATGCCGCGCGGTATCCGCCTCAGCGACCTGGAAAACCCGAGAGGAACGGGACAGTATTATTACAACTCTGTCAACTGGTCAGGACCTAGCGACAACTATTCTAACCCGTATGCCCTCACTGATCCAGCCAACGGAAATTTAATGGACCGTAACAGGATTATCGGGCAAGTCAATGCCACACTGAAGTTTACTGATTATCTAAAATTGACAGGACGAGTAGGCGTTGACTGGTACAATGACCCAATTAAAAACTACAATACCCTTCCTGACCCTACAAGCACAGCATCACAGTATGTAAACAGCAACTTGACAAACAAGGAGTTTAATGCCGACCTGATTCTTTATTTTGACAAAACCTTTGGCGATTATTCGATTAACGCAAACCTAGGTACGGCTGTCACCAACAGCCGCAACGACGGACTGGCTGGCTACTCCGGTCTCTTCGCTACGCCAAACGTTATCACGCTGGCCAACGGTCTGACTCAGACTGTGAGCGAAGCTTACTCGAAGAAAGAGATCCAGTCTGCCTTCTTCTCTGCTTCCTTCGGCTACAAGAACTGGGCTTATTTGGATGTAACTGGCCGTAACGACTGGTCTTCGACGCTCCCTGAGACCAACCGCTCTTATTTCTATCCCTCTGTAAGCTTGAGCGCTATCTTGTCTGAGATGCTGAAACTCCCCTCGTGGTTTGACTTCTGGAAGGTCCGTGGATCATGGGCACAAGTAGGTAACGACACCAATCCTTATCAGCTCGCAACTTACTATTATCTCTGGACATCGGGCGACAAGAATTCTGCCGACGGCGATAAGGTCAACCCGAATATCATCAAGGAGTACATGAGTAACGTCAAGGCTCTTGCCGACCTGAAGCCAGAGAAGACCAACTCTGCCGAGGTAGGTACTGAGGCTCATTTCTTCGGAAACAGACTCAGTCTTGACTTTACTTACTATAATACCCAGACTACTAATCAGATTCTGACCATCGGTCTCCTGGGTTCATCCGGTTACACATCGAAGCACATCAATGCCGGTAAGATCAAGAGCCATGGAGTAGAGCTGATGTTAGGTGGTACACCGATCAAGACAAAAGACTGGCAGTGGGATGTCAGCGTCAACTGGGGTCTGAACCGCACAAGCTGCGACTATCTCGATGACGAGGTTTCCCGCTATACGTTGGGCTCCATCCGTATCGGATCTGTTGTCGTCAACGCAGGCGGCGGCTATGGCGATATTGCAGGCAAGGCTTACAAGCGTGACCCTCAGGGCCGCAAGATCGTAGACAGCAACGGCCTTCCTGAGTCGGAGAACGACAAGGTCATCGGCAACATACTGCCGAAGTGGACCGGTTCTATCGGCACACAGCTCCGCTGGCGTGACCTCAACTTCTCCGCTCTCATTGATGTCCGTCACGGCGGTCAGTTCATCTCTAACACAGATAACTATGCATGCCAGCAGGGTACTTCTGCAAGAACGCTCTACGGACGCAAGAGCGGCGAGCAGATCGTCATTGACGGTGTGACAGAAGACGGACAGGTAAACACCAAGAGCGTGAGTGCCGAGACTTATTGGACAAGCATTGCGGGCTCTGACGGTATAGCTGAGGAGTTCCTCTACAGCGCTAGCTATGTTAAGATGCGCGAGATGTCGCTCGGCTACATCCTCCCGGCTCACTGGTTCGCCAACACGCCGATCAAGTATGTCAAGCTCTCGCTCGTAGGCCGTGACCTGTTCTATCTCCACAAAGCCGCTCCGGTCAACCCTGAAGGTGCTTTCTCTCGCAGTGACTACGCACAGGCCTTTGAGCTTGCCTCCATGCCGCCAACACGTAGTTTTGGATTCTCTCTCAATGTCAAATTCTAAATAGCACATAGGATATGAAAATCAAACTTAATCATATAGGCATAGCATGCTTGTTCGGAGTGCTTGCTGCAGGATGCACCGACAACTTCGACAACATGAACACTGACCCCACAGGCATCACAGATGGCAATCCCGGCTACATTCTGCCATACATGGAAGAATGGGGCACGCACGTCAACTCCTGGGAGTATCAGGTCGGCGACAACCTGCACACCAACCTGTACGCGCAATACTTTGCCAACACAGCGACCTACTTCACTTCTGACAGTTATTCTTACAATAGCACATGGGTGACTGATGGATTCTGGAACTCTTACTATGTGGGCGTACTCAAACAGTTGTGCGCCATCCGGGATATCGTGAAAACAAACGAAGAATATAGCAATATCTATCAGGTAGCCCGCATCTTCACAGCACGATGCACTGCGCAGACCACAGATATCTTCGGCGATATGCCTTACACAGAAGCAGCTTTAGGAAACAGCAATGCCAAGTACGATAGCCAGCAGAGCATCTATACAGATGTATTCAAGCAGCTGAGTGAGGCTTCTGCATACCTGCAGCAACACAAGAACGATGCATCGATGATCACTTTCAAGGACAATCAGGATCTGATCTACAACGGCGATCTAACAAAGTGGATCAAGCTGGCCAACTCGCTCCGCCTGCGCTATGCCCTCCGCATTGCTTACATTGACCCGGCAACAGCAAAGAAAGAGGGTGAGGCTGCACTGAACGATGCCGGCGGCCTGCTCTCAAGCAACGACGACAATGCCGGCGTATACATTTCCGGTACAGGCGCCAACGGTTGGCCGCTTTTTCAAATTTCAGGTTGGGGCGAATTTGCGATGAGCAAGACCATGGAGAACATGCTGAAGAACGAGAGCACTGTGCTCGATCCGCGTACAACAATGTGGTTCGGTCACACCACAGGTTCAAAGGCTGCCTCTCCGGAATTCAAGGGTGTACCTAATGGCTTGAGCGCTGATCAATTGTCAGCTTATCCCGCTGACCAGCGTTCCTATGTATGGGGTTATCAGGCCATGCCATTGTGGAACAATGCAGACAACAGTGAGAGCTCCTTCGATATCTCTAAGCGTCAGAAGGTGATGGATTATTCTGAGGTATGCTTCCTCAAGGCCGAGGCAGCTCTTCGCGGATGGTCCGGTGCCGGCGATGCACAAGCCAACTATGAGGCAGGTATCCAGGCTTCGCTTGACTTTGAGCGCTCAGGCGTAGATGCAAGGTATTACACCACTGCCAATGATAAGACCTACAAGACCACAGGCAAGGTGGCATGGAGCTCAGAGACAACAACCGACGGTCACTTCAAGCAGATCATGACCCAGAAATGGCTGGCACTCTATCCTGACGGCAACGAGGCTTGGGCTGAGTTCCGCCGCACAGGTCTGCCGGAACTCACTCCTGTTGCCACATCCCTAGAGTCTACGCTCCCGTCAGGAACATTCGTCAAGAAGCTCCGCTACACCGACGACGAGCTGCGCGAGAATCCTAACGCTTCTGACAAGACCCTCAACCAAAACCAGGGCGACGGCATGAACGTACGCGTTTGGTGGGATACCAAGCGGTATAAATAAAGCTCAGAGCATGATACTTGAAGGCACATAAACATCATGAATCTGATACATAAACAATAAGTAAGACATTCTCTCGTTATCAATGAAGAAGTTGAAACGAGAGAATGCTTTTCTTGTTAATATTGATCTCCTTGTAGCAAGGCCTTCTTTTAATAAACGTCACATGAAAACAGCATGTCACATGAAAACAGCGCTCGTCGCTATTTCTCTTTTTGCTTTCTGCCTCTCGGGAAAGACACAGACCCCTAAGAAGAACATAGCCTATCAAGACAATAACGTGAGAATTACCTTGATAGACGATGGCGCTGCACGTCTTGAGTATTCACCTAATGGCCAGTTTGCAGACGACTGCTCCCGGATTGCGGTCATCAGAAAGTATGCGCCAGTAAGCTACAAGGTAAACAACAGTTCAAAGAAAGTAAACATTCTTACAGATGCCATGACCATCACGTATTTGAAAGGCCAAGGGCCGTTCACAGCCTCTAATCTCTCCATCACATCAACGAAGAAGGCGGGGGCAAAGCCTTTCGCATGGAAACCCGGAATGAAGGACAACGCGAACTTGAAAGGCACCTACTTTTCGCTCGACATGTACAACGGCAATATGAAAAACGGCAAGCCCATGCCTATTGAAGACGGACTGCTTTCAAGGAACGGTTGGACGTTCATTGACGACTCCCGCTCTTATCTCTTCGACAACACCAACTGGCCTTGGTTGAAGGAGCGCTCCGACACGACGAAAGCGCAGGACTGGTATTTCTTGGCTTACGGCGACAATTATAAGAAAGCATTGCGCATGTTCACAGAGTTCGCCGGCAAGGTGCCTTTGCCTCCGCGTTATGCCTTTGGTTACTGGTGGTCACGCTACTGGGGCTATTCGGACGATGAGCTGCGCACCCTTGTAGACAACTTTCATGAATATGACATTCCGCTCGATGTTCTTGTTCTCGATATGGACTGGCACTATAATCAAGCGCCGAGAGGAGGGTGGACGGGATATACATGGAACCGCACGTTGTTCCCCGATCCCAAGGGCTTCCTCCGGTGGGTTAAAAGCAACAGTCTTGAGATAACCATGAACCTCCATCCCGATACAGGCATCAAGATCTGGGAAGAGCAATGGTCCGCCTTGTCTGAATGGATGGGGGTGGATACTGCGCTTCACAAGGACATACCTTTTGAGACATCCAACAAGCGATTCATGTCCGGATGGTTCAATGAAGTATTGCACCCCATGGAGAAAGACGGCGTCGACTTCTGGTGGATCGACGGAGAGCCCAAGGGTGTCATTAAGAAACTCAAGAACCTGAATGACACTTGGTGGATCAATTACGCCATGTTCTCGGATATGGAGCGCAACCGCAACACACGCCCGATGCTTTACAACCGATGGGGCGGACTAGGCAACCACCGCTATCAGATAGGTTTCTCCGGCGACGCCATCATCTCCTGGAACTCGCTTGACTTCCAGCCTTACTTCAACAGCACGGCATCGAACGTGCTCGCTTGCTATTGGAGCCATGACATAGGAGGACACGTGGGAACCATTGAGCCAGAGATCTACGTCCGCTGGATGCAGTTCGGCCTCTTCAGTCCCATCCTGCGCAGTCATTCGGCTAAGATCGCGAGCATCAATAAGGAGCCGTGGGTCTTCTCTTATCCCGTGACGCGCTTGCTGCGCAACATCATCAAAAAGCGCTATGCCCTCAATCCTTACATCTACACGATGGCACGCAAGACCTACGATGAGGCATTACCGCTCTGCCGACCGATGTACTACGATTACGCTGACAGCCCGGAAGCTTACGACAACAAACAGAAAGACGAGTATATGTTTGGCGACAATATCCTCGTACGTCCCGTCACTGCTCCGATGCAGGGCGCCAAGACGATACAGACCGTATGGCTTCCGAAAGGCAACGACTGGTATGAGGTGGCATCGGGCAAACTGCTCAAAGGTGGACAGACCGTGAGCCACGGTTTCCATCTCAATGAGATTCCGGTCTATGTCAAGGCAGGAAGCATCATTCCGATGTATGGTGACACACTGAAGAACCTGCGGTACAACGACAACCCCGTCATCCTCAATGTCTATCCGTCTTCAGGTGATTGCATCAGTAAAACTGAGTATTATGAGGATGCAGGCAATGATAAACAGTATGCTACACAATATGCTGTCACACCGCTCTCCGCCTATAGGCAAGGTAAAAAGCTAGTTGTAAGGATCGGTGCACGCCATGGCAACTATCAAGGCATGCCCACGGAACGGAAGTACCAAGTTAAGGCCGTTGCATCTATCGTCCCCGAGGAGGTATTGGTCAATGGACAAAAAGCTGCATTTCATTACGACGGCATGACGCTTTCGCTTCTTGTTGATTTAGGGAGTATCAACTGTTCAACAGAAAATATCGTTGAGATTACCTATCCTACAAACAATCAATGCATAGCCGATGGAGAAATCGGGCAGATGCGTCGTGTGCGGGAGAATGTCTATCAACTCAAGGTGCGCAATGCAAACATCGTGCTCACGGATGACTTAGCCAACATGGAAAGCGCGGGCCGTGCAATCACATACAACCCGGCGCTGTTCACACAGAAGATGAGCTTTTTCCGTAATAGGTTCATGCATCTTGACGACGTCCTCAAAGCGCAAAAACTCAACGACACCGATTATAAGTTCTTTATCGATAACACCTATTAATAATACCTATTAATAATAACAGAATACTTATGAAGCTAAAACGCATCTTATGCATGAGTGGCCTTCTCTCTTTAGGGGTGCTCTCCGCGCAGGCTCAGGACTACACCGGCATGAAAATCCAACGCTGCCGACAGTGGGCCAAAGGGCAGATATCGTTGGTACCCTTGGAGATCGGACAGATCACTCCCGAAGGCTGGCTCCGTCAGTGGGGCGAAGACGCAGCACAAGGCATCACCGGACACCTCGACGAGTACCAGCCTGTCTATGGCAACGGGTGGAAAGGCTTCGGGTTCAAGGCACGCGGAGCCAACGAGAAAGACGGAACGG
>CALJCU010000170.1 GCA_938023885.1 uncultured Prevotella sp.
TTCTACCACGACATGAGCCGGTGGGCATTTAATCTCCAAATTTATTTCCTAAACAAACGCTTTAAGGAAGTGGTGGAGATATCCAAAAGCAGCGATACCATCATCCAGGACCGTACGATTTATGAGGATGCCTGCATCTTCGCACCGAACCTCCATGACCAAGGATATATGTCGGACAGAGACTTCCAGACTTACAGTGACCTGTTCAATTTGATGATGTCACTCGTCAAGAAGCCGCAACTCATGATTTACATTCGCTCCTCTATTCCTACTCTTGTCAAGCACATCGAGAAAAGAGGACGTGACTACGAAAAGTCGATACGCATCGACTATCTCACAGGACTGCAGAAACGTTATGACAGCTGGATGTCGTCCTATAACGGCGAGGTCATCACTATCGATGGTGACAAGATCCATTTTGAGGAGAGTAAGGAAGACCTCCGGAAAATAACAGATATGATTGACGCCAGTCTCTATGGACTCTTTCCCATCGGCTCGAATAACAAGTAAAAGATAACAAGTAACGAATAAATAAAACCACAAGGATATGGAATTCGACACTTCAAGCATTAACCTAATTGCCATCGAGAAAGACAGCGGCAGAGATGTCCTGGCGATCGGCCTCAAGGAGGCCTTCAGAGCTAAGCCCAACTACCAGCGCTATATGCGCCAGGAGTATGAGCGGGGAAAAGATTTGGACAACAACGACATATTCAAATACATCGCATTCAAGGAGGATCCGGACAAAGGTCCTGTCGTGGAAACGGAATGGGAGGATAGCCTCCCGCTTGCTGAATGGCTGAGGGAAGGCCACAGCGATGATGAGAAGCGGCGCGTCTTCAGACAGGTCGCCAACGCCATCAGCTACATGCATTCCAAAGGAATGGTACATGGAAGCCTGAATGCAAGTAATGTCTTCATCACCAAAAAAGATGAAGAGGTCAAACTCCTGACGTTCAAACTGCGCTATACAGACATTCTGAAACAGCCACAGGAGACCCTGAAATATGTTGCTCCTGAGGCAAAAGACGGTACGGTAGGTCTGGATGTACGTGCAGATATCTATTCGCTTGGCATGATGCTCAAGGACATGGGCTTCAATACCGAATATCACAATGTTATCGAGAAATGCTGCAGATTCGGCCGCAATGAGCGGTTCGAGGATGTAGACCAGCTCATGGACGCTGTCGACAGGCACCGGTTCAACCGTCTTGCAGATGAGCTGACCGAAGACCAGCCAAGCATCTCCAGTAACAAGAAAATGGCGGTCATTATTGCTGTCATCGTGGTGCTCGTATGTGTCGCCGTGGCACTTCTCGTCGCACAGAACGGGAATGACCGGAATCAGCAGGAACCGCAACAGACGGAACAGAATGACTCCGTCACCAACCGTGAGGACAACGGCGATCAGGACAGCACTGACAGTCAGCAACAGCCACGGGCTGTACAGTCTTCTGACTCCACTCAGACCTGGCAGACACAAGAAGAAGCTCAGGGAGACAACGCATTCCTTAACGACCTCGTACCGCAGATGCATGCTGACCTTGATAAGATTTACAACTCGAGTGCTGACCCTGCAACAATCCATACTAAAGTCGGCGCTTACTACAAAGGACTTCGCCGTGTGTTGAAGAAACAGCATAAGACAAGTGCTCAGCTCAATGCCTTCGACAAGGCATTCGCAGAATATACCCGGCAGAAGAATCAATGAAGTACATCCTCACTTGCGCACTGATGACATGGCTCCCCATAGGAGTCATGGCACAGTCCATGAACCCTCTCCGTGACAGTTTGAAGGTTGCCACGGAGAGGTTGTCATATCATCCCGACTCCATCGACTTGCGACTCAGGAAAGCAGGATGGAACATGCAATTAGAGGAATGGCAGAACGCAAAAGTCGAATACGATGCTGTGCTCCGACATGAGCCGACCAACATTGCCGCCCTCTATTATCGCGCTTACTGTAACGACCGCCTCGGACGTTATAACTTCGCCCGCCTCGATTATCAGAACGTCCTCACGCTCGTACCCGGTAACTTCGAGGCATGTCTCGGGCTTGCCTTGCTCAACGAGAAGGACCGGCACTACACAGAGGCCCTTGATGGTATCAACCAGCTCGTCACAGCCCATCCTGACTCAGCAGCAGCCTGGGCGGCAAGGGCTGGCATTGAGAGTGAGCGTGGAATGAACGAATTGGCAGAGTATGACTACGGAGAGGCATTGCAGCTCGATCCTGACAACAAAGATTATCTGATTTCACGCGCCAACCTTCGCATCAAACTCCACAATTACACTGATGCTCAGCAAGATCTCGACAAGCTCCTACAGCTAGGCACTCCACGTGCCGCCTTGAAAGAATGGTACGACAAGATTCGTAAAAGCAGGAAGTAAACGAATAAACTTTTAATCTTTTGAATTATTTTCTCCATTTTTCTTGCTGGGACAGAAAAAAAGTATTACCTTTGCGTTCGCAAATCAGAAATGAAGGCAACGGATGATGGCGGGATAGCTCAGCTGGTTAGAGCGTCGGATTCATAATCCGGAGGTCG
>CALJCU010000171.1 GCA_938023885.1 uncultured Prevotella sp.
AGAAAGTAAAACTCGTCAGCTACATGGTATCAACGAGTTATGGCTTAAAGCCTATAGCAAGTCTGAAAGTGAGCATCAATGGAAAGGAATATGAGGCTGATTCAACAGGTGACGGTCAGTATGATGCCTTCGTGAGAGCCCTTCGTAAGATTTATAAGGAGAATCTTAACCGTACGTTCCCGCTCCTGCAGAACTATGCCGTTACTATTCCTCCAGGCGGCCGTACTGATGCCCTTGTTCAGACTGTCATCACATGGAATGATGGCGGGAAGCAATGGCGCACACGAGGTCTTGATGCCGACCAGACGGAAGCAGCTATACAGGCTACTATCAAGATGCTCAATATGGTAGAGGAAGAGGCACCGACATTAAAAAATAGAGATTAAAGAAGAAAGAATATATTTAACGTCTAATAAACACACATAAAACATAGTAAATAATTATGAATCTGAAAATTGCTGTGTTGCCGGGCGATGGTATTGGTCCAGAGATCATGCCTGAGGCTATCAACGTATTGAATGTGATCGCAAAGAAGTTTGGTCATGCCTTCACTTACAAAGAGGCTATCTGTGGTGCACACGCCATTGATACTTGCGGCGACCCATTCCCTGACGAAACCTTCAAGACTTGTATGGCTGCTGACGCTGTACTCTTTGCTGCTGTCGGTGACCCTCGTTTCGACAACAACCCCACACTGAAGGTACGTCCTGAGACCGGACTGCTTGCCATGCGTAAGAAGCTCGGCCTCTTTGCTAATGTTCGTCCTGTGGCTACCTTCGATTGCCTCCTTCACAAGAGTCCTCTGAAGGAAGAACTTATCAAAGGCGCCGATTTCGTTGTTATCCGTGAGCTGACAGGCGGTATGTATTTCGGTGAGAAATATCAGGATAACGAGAAGGCTTACGATACAGATATCTATTATCGTCCTGAGATTGAGCGCATTCTGAAGGTAGCCTTCGACTTTGCCATGCGTCGTAATAAGCACCTGACAGTGGTTGATAAGGCCAATGTCCTTGCAAGCTCTCGTCTGTGGAGACAAATTGCCAAAGAGATGGAACCGGAATATCCTGAGGTGACGGTAGATTATATGTTCATTGACAATGCTTCTATGCGTGTACTCACCGAACCGCGATACTTCGATGTTATCGTCACAGAGAATACCTTTGGTGATATCCTCACCGATGAGACATCAGCTATCACCGGTTCCATGGGTCTTCAGCCGTCAGCTTCCTTGGGTGAGCATACGCCGCTCTTCGAACCTGTTCATGGCTCATGGCCTCAGGCTGCCGGTAAGAACATCGCCAACCCGTTGGCTGAAATTCTTTCCGCGGCCATGCTGCTTGAGCACTTCGGCCTGAAGGAAGAAGGCGCTGCAATCCGTAAGGCTTGTGATGCAAGTCTTGAAAACAACATCCGCACTCCTGAGATTCAGGTAGAAGGCAGCAGTCACTACGGCACTAAAGAAGTGGGCGAGTGGATTGCCAAATATATTGAAGAAAACTAATTTTTTCGGATTTAATCGAAGAGATTAGTATAAATCTAGGTGCATGCCGTGTTCACGTGCCATTTTACGCATGTTGAGTACGGCATATCTCATTCTTCCTAAGGCCGTATTAATACTTACCTCCGTGGCAGCGGCTATTTCCTTAAACGACATCTGCTGGAAAAAACGCATATAGACGACCTCACGTTGAGACGCGGGAAGATTATTCATCATCTTCTCCACATCTTTCATTACTTGGCTGTTGGCAAACTCTATTTCCTTGTTTGTTTCTTGCACTGAGTCTACCTTGAGGTTGGATAAGTCGTTGTTTTCCGTAGGCTCGATAATCTTACAATTGCGTTCATTACGGTACTCGTCCATGATGACATTATGCGCAATGCGCAGACACCAGGACAGGAATTTGCCCGAAGGAGAATACATTCCATCCTGCAATTTTGTAATTATCTTTATGAAGGTGTCCTGAAAAAAGTCGTTTGCCTTTTCCTCATCATGAACTATATAGTATATATATGTGAAGAGTTTCGACTGATTGTGCTTCAGCAATAGGTCAAACGCATCGTTATCACCATTCATGTAACACACCGCCAACTCCTCATCAGTCAAAGCTGTAAGGGTCTTCATTGAATCCTTCATTGATGTCTGTTTTTATTAATGAAGTAAAAGTCCATCCTATAGGCAAACGGTATTTATGATATTATTTTTTGTTTTCTGCTGCAAAAATAAAGGTTTTTACTCTACTTACCAAATATTTAACACTAAAAATGCAATAAACTTTGTTCTGATTATTCATTGTATCTCAATTATTATGCGTATTTTTGCATGTCGTTAGTAAACAACGGCAATAAAAACGTTTAAGGTTAATTGAAACTGATACTTTTATGAACTTGAAAATACGTTTGTCAGTATTGACGTTCCTTGAGTTTGGCGTATGGGGTGCATATCTCACATGTATGGGCAACTATTTAGGCGTAGCAGGCTTAGGTGGTCAAATTTCATGGTTTTATGCCATTCAGGGCATAGTCTCCATCTTTATGCCGACACTCATAGGTATTGTAGCCGACAAGTGGATTCAACCTCAAAGGCTCTTAGGTATCTGTCATCTCATAGCCGGCGGCTTCATGCTCTCGCTTTGGGCTTTGGGAATGTCGACTGGTTTTGGAAATGAGATACCGGACAAATCGCTTTTCATTACGCTCTACACACTAAGTGTCGCTTTCTATATGCCGACACTTGCACTGACCAATACAACGGCATTCACTGTTCTGAAGAACAACGGAGGCGATACCGTCACCGACTTTCCACCTATCCGCTCTTGTGGAACAGTTGGATTTATCATTGTAATGTGGTTTGTCAACTGTGCCGTGTGGGACAACGGTTCGTTCTCCCTGACATTCGCACAAAACGCCCATAAATTTCAATACACGTACAATCAGTTCCTTGTGTCAGGCATTCTGAGCCTCTTAATGTTTTTCTATGTCTTCTCTCTTCCTCAGTGCCGCATCGTGAGAGAGGCACATGCACGAAAAAAGACGTTGACGGAACTTTTTGGCTTAGACGCCTTCAAACTCTTCAGGGAACGCCGCATGGCTTTGTTCTTCATCTTCTCGGCTCTTTTAGGCATGTCATTGCAGGTGACGAACAGTTTTGCAGGTCCTTTCATCTCCAGTTTTCAAGGTAGCAGTGATCCCGTTATCGCCTCTTCTTTCGCAGCAAGCAACGCTACATTGCTGACATCTGTCTCTCAGGTCAGTGAGGCTTTCTGTATCCTCCTCATACCATATTTCCTCAAGCGGTACGGTATCAAGGCGGTAATGCTTATCGCCATGTTCGCCTGGGTGCTCCGCTTCGGATTCTTCGGAGTAGGCAATCCTACGATGCCTGGCGTCTTGTTCTTTATCCTCTCCTGCATCGTTTATGGTGTGGCATTCGACTTCTTCAACGTGTCCGGCGGTATCTTTGTCGATAAAGAGTGTGATCCTTCAGTAAGAGCTTCCGCACAAGGACTGTTCATGCTGATGACAAATGGTATCGGTGCTACCATAGGTACATTGTCTGCCGGAGCGGTAGTCAACCATTTCTGCACGTGGACCGAGCATGGAGACTCATCCTATCTCATGGGCGACTGGCGGGCATGCTGGCTCATTTTCGCAGGTTTCGCTCTCACAGTAGGTGTAGCCTTCGCACTGGTCTTCAAACCTACTAAGAAAAAAGAGAACTAAAGGAAAATATTGTTCATGGCAAGAATAAAGTTGTTTTTTCAACAGGCCACAGAGGTCGTTGGAGAGGAGAAGGAAGGACTACTTATCCTTACTGACTCTTTTCAGGAGCGGCAGATCGCCGTACCATGCACCAGCAAGATGTTTGACGAGTTCAAGTCGCGCATGAACAACCCCAAACATCATGCTGAGGTGG
>CALJCU010000172.1 GCA_938023885.1 uncultured Prevotella sp.
GTAAGACCGTGAGACCGCTGTTGCTGGACAAGACTCCCGACGAGGTGAAGGCCTTCATTCAGGAACAGCTCAGGGAGCGCGATCCCTTCTACAGCAAGGCCAAACATGTTATTGACGTTACCCTGATGGACAACCGGGAAAAAATAAAGATAACTGTTGACGCTATACGTAAGGAGTTAGGAATATAATGAAAAAGTGGACTATTGAAGACTCTGAGGAGCTCTACAACATCAAAGGCTGGGGAACTTCTTATTTTGGCATCAATGAGAAAGGCCACGTCTATGTCTCTCCCGTGAAGAACGATGTCAAGATCGATTTGCGTGAAGTGATGGATGAACTCGCACTGCGTGATGTCACACCGCCAGTCCTCCTTCGCTTCCCTGACATCCTCGATAACCGTATCGAGAAGATGGCCTCGTGTTATGAGAAAGCCGGGAAAGAGTATGACTTCAAAGGTCAGAGCTATATTATCTATCCTGTCAAGGTGAACCAGATGCAGCCTGTCGTCGATGAGATAACGTCGTATGGACGGAAGTTCAACCTCGGTCTGGAGGCAGGCTCTAAACCGGAGCTCCATGCCGTGATTGCACAGCAGTGCAAAAGTGACTCGCTCATCATCTGTAACGGGTATAAGGATGAGAGCTATATCGAGTTGGCTATCCTGGCTCAGAAGCTCGGCAAGCACATCTTCATTGTTGTGGAGAAGCTCAATGAGATTGATGTTATCGCCAGGACCGCAAAGCGCCTGAAGGTGACGCCAAATATCGGAATCCGTATCAAACTCGCTTCGTCAGGCTCAGGTAAGTGGGCCGAGAGTGGCGGTGACGCGTCGAAGTTCGGCCTCACGCCTTCAGAGCTCCTTGAGGCGTTGCGGAAGCTCGACGAGTATGGAATGCACGACGGCGTCAAACTTATCCACTTCCATATCGGCTCACAGATCACAAAGGTACGTCGTATTCAGAATGCCTTGACCGAGGCAGGACAGTATTATGCCAACCTGCGGAAAATGGGGTATAATATAGAATATGTTGACTGCGGTGGCG
>CALJCU010000173.1 GCA_938023885.1 uncultured Prevotella sp.
AGAAAGTACACTTTACCTGATGTCGTAATAGAAAGTTTAATATTTACGGTTTGGTTGTATTTGGTAATATATTTTTCCCACAAATTTCTCATACCAATGAGTGGCTTTGTTGATTCCGTTTACGATTTAATATTAGGTAGTTCTAGGAATCATGTTCTGTTTGCGTATGTTAGATTAATTGCCTATTCATTAGGCTTAATCCCAATGGTTGTCTTTGGGCTAATCTGGAAATGGACTTTACGCAACTCTGCATTGAAAAAATATACTCGATTTAAGACATACTTAAGGAATGCTATTTTATACACCCTATGGCACATTTCATCCAAAAAGTGAAAATATCGTTTATATTATGTGCCGTAAAATCGCATTCCAAACATCCTCAATATCTCCGGCATATCGATTCGTTTTTGTTTTTGTGCAAATATAACCATTAAAATTGTCATAACCAAAAGATTAACCCATTTTTTCATCATGGCGTTGTTATATTTTTCCATCTATTTTTCCATCTCGCCTCATATGTGTTACGTTTCCGCCTCATATGTGACGCGATTTTTAAAAACTCATGATGTATCTTCCAAAGATGAACAAAACAATAAAGCGATGGCTGATAGTAGCCGGCATAATAGTCGTCCTCGTGCTGATAAAGATAGCATGGGTGACGATAGCGATGACGGGAATGGGATCAGTCGACGGAGAAAAGAACGGAATACTCAAAAGGCGGGACTACCTCAGCTGGCATCTGATTACAGAGCCTAAGAATGTGATTGATGCGATGCCATCAAGCATTGGCAGGCAGTTTCAGGGTGAATGGGCTCTCTATTCTTGCTCCATGTTTGCCGAAGCCCTTGCTAACATCTCTGTGATCTATCCGGAGGAGAAGAAGCGGTGCGCGAAAGAAATTGATTCGCTCGTCAAGATAGTGCTCTCACCGGAGTTGAGAGAATACGACAAGCAACGCTGGAAAAATGATCCCTTGGATGACATGTCTGGCGACAGTCACATATCCTATCTCAGCCATCTTGCCTGGATGATCAGCAACTATGAGCGGGTAAGCAATGACAAGAAATATGAAGGCCTATACAAAGATCTTTGTCATGACATGAATTCGAAGATTCTCAACAGCAAGAATCTGAATGTTCAGACCTATCCCGATGAAAACATCTATATCCCCGATATGCTGGTGGCTATTGTAGCTCTGTATAACTTCTCACTGACGCACAATGGTCAGTACGGCGATACTGTGGACAAATGGATAGGCAGGGCCAAGGCAAAGTGGCTGGATAGAAAGACAGGTATCATCATATCACTCTTGGATGAAGACGGCAATTTGCCGGCAGAAACTACTGTCAAAGGGTCCTATGCCGCCCTCAGTTGTTACTATCTCGGACTGATCGACCACGATTTCGGGATAGAGCAATATCAACGAATCAAGAGGTACATGCTAAAAGACAGTCCCGTTACAGGCTTGAAAGAATATATCAACCGCTCACCTCTATTTTGGTCAGATGTTGATGCCGGACCAATCTTGTTAGGATTAAGTCCGTCGGGCACAGCTTTCATGACCGGCTGTGCAATCCTGTATAATGATCAGCAACTAAGGAAAAGCCTCCTGAAGACTGCCGAGATAGCCGGTACCACGATTACCTGGAATGGGAAGAGTCATTATTTCCTTGCCGACTTCGCCCTTGTCGGTGAAGCCATCATGCTTGCCATGAGAACGTCAATCAGTCATCCTCATCGCTGACGAACTTGCCGAGGTTCTTAGCCAAGCGGTCCTTCATTCGCTCGAGGAAGGTTGGCTTATGATGAAGCTCGGTTTTTGGCTTGGGCTCTTCTTTCGGAACTTTATCGTGGTGTCCTTCTATTGTGCCGGCTTCTTCTTTTTCTTCTATTTCCTGTACCTTTTCTTTTTTGGCAATATTTACTTCAACAGGCGTATCGGTTGCCATATCATTAACCCCAGCCGTTGGCTCTTCGACTGCAGGCTCCTTAACTGTTTGTTCTGGAACGACATTTTCCTCTATCTTCCCTACGGGTTCGGCTTTTTCAACCTGCTCTTTGATTGGCTTAGGCCTCAAAACATCTATAGGCTCACGGTACAGTTTGGAGATGATCTTGTCATAATAGTCATCAGTCTGATTCTCACCCGGCTGTTCAGCGGGCAGGAAACGGTTGTCGAGACCTGTGGCAAGAATGATGACCTTGGCATCCTCTCCTAACGTGTTATCGTCGGATGTACCCCAGATGACATTAATATCGGGATTGAGCTCATACATGAATGAGTCGACCTCACGCATCTCACTGACAAAGAGCGGAGCATCGTCGCTCGTATAGATATTGAACAGGATATTCTTTGCCTTTGTGATGTCGCTACCATATAGCAACGGCGACTCAAGGGCATTGACAATAGCCTTCTCTACACGGCGCTCGCCCTTAGCCCGGCCGATAGCCATGATAGCTCCACCACCATTGCGCATCGTCGTCTCGACATCGCGGAAGTCAAGATTGATATTGCCTTCCAAAGTAATGAGTTCGGAGATACTCTTAGCCGCATTGCAGAGGATCTGATCAGCCGACTTGAATGCATCCTTGAGGGGAATCTTCGAATCGGAATAGATGTCGCAGATGCTCTCGTTGTTGATGATAAGCAGGGAGTCGACGTTTTTCCGCATCTCCTCCACACCTTTGAGCGCCTTGATAATCTTGTTCTTCTTCTCGAAGAAGAACGGTATTGTCACAATTCCAATAGTAAGGATGCCCATACTGTGGGCAACTCCGGCAATGATAGGCGCAGCACCGGTACCCGTACCACCACCCATGCCGGCAGTGATGAAGCACATCTTTGTATTGTCACTAAACAGTTTCTTTACCTGTTCCTTCGTGTTGATAGCTTCCTGCTTGCCACGCTCAGGATCAGCGCCGGCACCGAGACCACTCTCTCCGAGCAGCAGTTTAGTAGGGATGGGAGAGTTGGCCAGCGCCTGACTGTCGGTATTGCAGACGGCGAAGGAGACATTCGCTATGCCCTCCTCATACATGTTCTTCACGGCATTGCAGCCACCACCACCGACACCGACGACTTTGATAATCTGTTTCGACGTGTCTTCAATGGGGCCGAAATCCAATATTGTTGAGACTTTCTGTTCCTTGTTGTCCATAGCTTATTTTTATTTGTGAGCAAAAGTAATGAATGATAGAAAAACGAGCAAGAAAATATTCGCCGCAAGGCTTGCAGCCAACAATTTTTATGGATAGGGAATTGTTTTGAGAAGGTTAATCATTAACTTTGTACCACACAATGGAAAACGAAGTAAACGATAATGAGGCGCTTGACAAGGCGAGACAGATTCGTCAGCTTGTCAATGACCTGCAGATGATGGGCAGGAATGATCTTTTGCTGCGGGCTATCACTGTGCCAGTCCTTGAGGAGCTGCGCACAGAGGCGGCACGTGGCACGCTCAGTAAGCTCATCATCACGAAGGACTATCGTTTCATCCTTGCCAGCGGCAATAAGGAGGTACAACTCAACCCTATTCACCGTGCAGTATATCTGCTGTTTCTTAATCATTCCGAAGGCATTGAGTTCAAGCGGATGGCGGACTACCGTGATGAGCTCCTCGCCATCTACCGTAAAGTCTCACCGCAGACTGACAGCGACAAGGCCATAGAGACCGTCAACCGCCTGAACAATCCTTTGGACAATGCGCTCAACGAGAAATGCTCCCGGATAAAGTCCGCCTTCTGTGCGCTGATGGATGACTATTCCGCCAGCTATTACATCATCGACAGTCAGGCGCAGCAGATGGTAGCCGACTCACCTCGCAAGTGGTTTCGGAGGCTCAAGGCCATCAGGCTACCCCGAGAACTGGTAATCTTCGAAGGATGCAGATGAATAGACTGAGCCCTCTTTACTAAAACCTTTAAGCAGGGTTACCCCCTCTGGCTCACAACGAAGAGTTGAGATAGCGGGAGAGGTCAGTCATATTGTCAAAGCGGAGCATGATAGCCCCATTATCTTCATGATTACGAGGTTTACTTCTGCCATCCCATACTGCATGAAACATATTCTCAATAATGCTGTTAGCATTGATCAGCTTATATTTCCGCGTGCCTAACTGAGAAATCAGTGAAAGATCGTGAGAGGAAATCTACTCCCGAGAAGTCTAAGGTTACAGTATCATCTGCTGACAAAGAGATTAGATTAAGTTTGTTAGCATTCACTCTTGAACGACCTTGCGAACCGATATTGTCATATACTTTTATTACCTTTTCCATAATATTCTTTTTTGCGTTCTTTTTATTCCAAATAATCTGTATACACAAAACCTTCTGGCGCTACTCTAGGCATCTTCAAGATGATCATCGTTCCTTGCCACTCAATATTATTTGGGAGCTCAAGGAAAGTGCCTTTACTATTGGGCACCGTTAACTGAAGTGCACTACCTGACATTACATAGAATTCTCCACCAAGGCCATTGACAAGCATCTTTCTAGATGTTGATATTCCGAAGCCACGGTTCTCGGCATTTGGAAGATTCTTCGTAGAATAGCCTTCATTTGCTATCTTCAAAGCCTCTGCATCACTGTCGCCTATTTTGTCAGCATATTTATCTGCCTTAACATAACTACTAAAGATGCCAATTCCTTTGTCTGCTATACAAATGAAGATAGAGTCTTCGCCTTTATCAAATTGAAAGAAGATATAGGCCTCTTTTGTGTCAGCATGCTGATATACATTGCAGATCAATTCACCCAACATGTACGACAAAGGAGTCGTAATTCCCTTACCTAGACATTGCTTGATTATCAGATGCTGCAGATCTTGCTGTATAACGTCATTGATTGCATCAAAACTACAAATAGGAAAAAACGGTTTTGCTGAATATCCTTCTTTGATATCACTAATATTATCAGAGTCCACATGGCAGACCTTATCAAAGCATATGTCATTCAAATAGGTCTCTATTTTCTTATTCCTATTAATAGATTCTATAAGCTTAGTCGTTGCATTTTTATAAAATGCAAGACAAGCAGCCAACACTGGATGAATGCTTGCTACATTACTAAAATCCCAAACAACATCACTACTCTCCAATGCCTCAGTTGCACTGGAGATTACAAAAAAGTTGTTGAAGATACTACCTAATGGAGCCTCCATAGAAGTTGAAGGAATCAAGATAATGTTGCTGTATGCCATAATCTGTGTTCTTTGGTGCAAATATAATGAAAGTTTTTCAATCGCAACGATAATTTGAAGAAAACTTCGTGATTTGTTGCTAATCTAAAATCTTTATCGTACCTTTGCTACCAACAATAGGAAACCGAAGGAAGATAAAGGAAAAACAACTTTTTGTTACTATTTCGTTACTTCTACCATTCCTATTACATCGTAAAAAGCTCATAGTTAGGCATTTAATTGATCTTGTAGACTTTTAGACCACCAAGTATTTCTGCAAGACCAATTTTGACATGAAGAAGATAAGTGCCGAGGAGGAGAAATACGAGGAGATACCGGCTTTGTATGATTTCGGCGATGACCGAAACATGGAGGTCATCCTAAGCCGTAACTTCAACGTCATAGAGTCTGACATCAAGGCCATGATTGCCGAGCTTCTGCAAAAGGGTAAGGAGGTTCGTCTGTAAAGGGAACTTATATTTATGAAACACGCTATAAAATATACGCTGCATGAGAAAATAGGCAAGCGTCTGAAAAGCGTCCGCCAATACCTGATCATGACGCAGTTGCAGGTGGCGGAAGCCACCGCCCTGCCTGTCATAACGATTTCCAAGATAGAGCATGACAAAGTGGTGAGTTCAGACTCGTTCATCCAGCTGCTCCTCTTCTATTCCAACTACATTTTCATGGACTTCCTGCTGGCAAAGGATTTTAACCTTGCCGATGCAGACCGCTATACCAAATCCTTCTCACTCAATACCGTTGTCAAGGCCAAGATGGAAATGATAAAGGAGGAAATGGACAAGGATTTGAGCAACGTCAGGAAGAATTATCTGCAAAAACTCTCTGACACAATTGATTTGTTGTAAAAAAATAGCTATAAAGTATTATTTATTACGCTTTATTTTGTATCTTTGCAATGTAAAAGATACATTATGACGAAATTCACTAAATCAAGCTGGATG
>CALJCU010000174.1 GCA_938023885.1 uncultured Prevotella sp.
CTGCACCCGACAAAAATACTACCTTCTTCTTCATACAAGCAAATATTTTCTACAAAAATACTAAAATAATACGATTATGCAAACAAAAAAGCGTAACTTTGTGCGACAATTAATAATTAATAAGAAAACAACGAATTAGAAATCTCAAAGAGACATGGATAAAGTAAGCTACGCCCTTGGCATGAGTATCGGGCACCAGTTGCAGCAGATGAATGCTAATGCTACAGAACTCAGCATCGACGACTTCGCACAGGCTATTAAGGATGTGTTCTCAACAAAGGTACAGATGACAGATGCCGAGGCCCAGGCTGCCGTACAGACTTTCTTCCAACAGAAAACAGAGGAGCAGGCAAGAGCCGCTAAGGCTGAAGGTGAGAACTTCCTCACCGAGAACGCCAAGAAGCCTGGCGTGACAACCCTTTCCAGCGGTCTGCAATATCAGGTATTGCGTGAGGGTAACGGGCGTAAGCCGACTGCTACCGACCAGGTAGAGTGCCACTACGAGGGTACCCTTATCAATGGTCAGGTCTTCGACTCCAGCTATCGCCGCGGTGAGACAGCTACCTTCGGACTGAACCAGGTCATCAAAGGCTGGACCGAAGGTCTGCAGCTCATGCAGGAAGGAGCCAAGTACCGCTTCTTCATTCCCTACAACCTCGCCTATGGCGAACAGGGCACCGGCCAGGCTATTCCTCCTTATGCAGCCCTCATCTTCGATGTGGAGCTCATAAAAGTGAAATAAACAAACTAAGGATATTCTAAATAACAACACATGAAAAGTTTAAAGACACTGGCCGTCATGGCCACCGCCGTACTGGCTTTCTCAGCCTGCGGCAACTCGTCAGCCCCGAGAGCTGACCTCAAGACAGACATCGACTCCATGAGCTATGCTATTGGACTGTTGCAGTCGCAGTATGTCCGTCAGGCCATCGAGCAGGGCCAGGTCATTGACACGACTTACATGAACGACTTCGTGAAAGGCATCAACGAGGGCGTCAATGCTGGTGACGACAAGAAAAAGGCTGCTTATATCATGGGCCTTCAGGTAGGACAGCAGATCTCTACGCAGCTTGTCAAGGGTATCAACCATGAGGTCTTCGGTAACGATTCTACCAAGACTATCTCTTTGAAGAACCTCCTCTCTGGTTTCATCACGGGTGCTACGGGCAAGAAAGGTTTGATGACCCCTGAGAACGCCAACACCATCGCACAGAGCAAGATGGAGCAGATCAAGAACGCTACGATGTCGAAACAGTATGGCTCCAACAAGGCTGCCGGTGAAAAGTGGCTCGCAGCCAATAAGAAGAAGCCCGGAGTGGTGACACTGCCCTCTGGTCTCCAGTATAAGATTATCAAGGAAGGCAAAGGCGCTATTCCTTCTGATACAACAACCGTAAAGGTTCAGTATGAAGGCCGCACCATCGACGGTAAGGTCTTCGAGAGTAGCTACAAGAACGGCAACGGTCCCGTGACCATGGTTCCTTCACAGATGATTCCTGGCTGGACTCAGGCCCTGACACGTATGCCCGAGGGCTCTGTATGGGAGGTCTATATCCCACAGGACCTTGCTTACAAAGATCGTTCAGCAGGACAAATCAAGCCCTACTCTACACTGATCTTCAAGATTGTGCTTGCCAAGGTAGGCAAATAAGTTATAAATAAACAATGAAAAAAATTTTATTGTTTGCAGTCCTCTTTCTTACTGTCTCCGTCAGCTCTTTTGCTGCGGGCGGCGGCAAGAAAAGGGATGACAAGAAAAAGACAAATGTCACTGAGCAGCCGGTAAAATTGCTCACTTCTTCTGATTCAACAAGTTATGCTGCCGGCTACACAGCTACGGAAGGTCTGATTCAGTATCTTGCCCAGCGCATGAACGTGGACACAGCCCACATGGCTGACTTCATCTGCGGTTTCCGTGAGGCTGCAAGCAAGGTCAAGGATCCCGTTTACAATGCTTATATTGCAGGCGGCACTATCGCCTCTCAGGCTACAGAACAAATTCTGCCGAACATGAGCCGAGACCTCATAGGTACAGACGACAGCATCGCTGCGGTCCCTTTCTATGAGGGTTTCATCGCCGGCGTGAAGCAGGACACCGCCGTCTTCAAGATGGCCACCGCCCGCGAGCGTTTCCAAACTAAGACGACACAAGCTCGTGAGACGCGCAACCGCATCTACAAGAAAGAGAATGAGGAGTGGCTCGCCAACAACAAGACGAAGCCTGGAGTCATCACGCTGCCCTCAGGCTTGCAGTATAAAGTACTGAAGGAAGGCAACGGTCCCAAGCCGAAAGCTACCGACGAGGTAGAAGTCGTCTACGAAGGCAAGACCATCAACGGCAAGGTCTTCGACGCTACGAAGAACCATGGTGGCCGCAAGAGCGACTCGTTCCGTTGCGACCAGGTCATCAAAGGCTGGACGGAGGCCCTCACATCTATGAACGTAGGCAGCAAGTGGGAGATTTATATTCCTCAGGACCTTGCATATGGTTCACGTGAGGCAGGCGAGATCAAGCCTTACTCAACACTCATCTTTACCGTTGAACTCGTAGGTATCAAGGCTCCGGAAGCTAAACCGGCTACAACGACAACCGACAGCAAGAAGGTTGACGATGCAAAAGATGCGCAGAAAGATACCAAGAAAGCTGACGCAAAGAAAAAGACCTCATCGAAAAAGAAGTAAATTTCAGCAGAACAAATAACGGAATGCACGGATAACTAAAAATATCCGTGCATTTTGTTGTTTATATCAATTTAATTACCTACTTTTGCTACCATATTAATTATTGATGAAATAAATAATCTAAATCATAGGAATAATATTTAAGCTTAATATGGAGAAAATAGACAAGCTCGACAAGAAAATACTTTCTATCCTTTCGAAGAATGCCCGCATTCCTTTCAAGGATGTAGCAGCAGAATGTAGCGTGTCACGTGCCGCCATTCATCAGCGCGTGCAGCATCTCATTGAGGCAGGTGTCATCACAGGCAGTGGTTTCAACATCAACCCGCTAAGCCTCGGTTATCACACCTGTACTTACATCGGCATCAACCTTGAGAAAGGTTCGATGTATAAAGATGTGGTGAAGCGCCTCATCGGCATCCCAGAGATTGTGGAGTGTCATTTCACTACCGGCTCCTACACCATGCTCATCAAGTGCTATGCCAAAGACAACGAAGCCCTCATGGACTTGCTCAACAACAAGTTGCAGACCATACCCGGTGTCGTGTCTACCGAGACACTCATCTCTCTTGAGCAGAGCATCAAACGTGAAATTCCTGTCAATATAGACGACTAAGATTAACATGAAATCATTCAATTTAGACGAGCATACAGGTAAGATCTATGCCGCCTTCCCTGAAGCCAATCGCCAGCCGGTGATTGGCATTACTGCTAATTATAGTGACGGTGACGCCACGCTGAGAGACAAATATTATGAGCAGGTGATACGTGCCGGTGGAACGCCTGTACTTATTCCGCCTGTAGCTGACAAGAATGTTATCATCAACACGCTTGACCATATCGATGCACTTCTACTGAGTGGTGGGGGTGACATCAATCCATTGTGGTGTGGCGAAGAGCCTGTTCCTCAGCTCCATTCCATCAATGCTACGCGTGACCTCGCCGAACTGCTCACCGTGCGTCTCGCCTATAACCGTCAGATTCCTATGCTCGGCATCTGCCGTGGCATTCAGACGCTCGCTGTGGCGTTAGGAGGAAAGGTGAGACAGGATATTAATAGCCAAGCTCAAGCTCCCCAAACTATCATCAAGCATTCACAAGACGCTGACAGGTGGGAGCCTACACATACCATTAATATCGAACCCGATACCATTCTATCTCAGATTTTCTTTGCAGGAAACACCCCTGACAATAATTCCGAGAGCAATGGTATAGCAGAGCACACCAACTCCTACCCGTTGGAGAGGGGATCAAGGGGAAGGGCCTTTGTCAACTCCTTCCATCACCAGGCTGTCGCCGACCCAGGACCCTGTTTCCGCGTATCGGCTACAGCACCGGACAGCATCATCGAAGCCATCGAGAGCAACGAGTATAAGTCTATCTTAGGCGTGCAGTGGCATCCTGAGTGGCTCGGTGGCGACGGACTGCCGCTCTTCCGGTGGATCGTAGAGAAAGCACGTGAATTCAGTGAGGCCAAGCAGCTTCACGACCGTATCCTCACTCTCGATACCCATTGCGACACCCCGATGTTCTTCCCTCAAGGTGTGCGTCTCGACCAGCGTGACCCACATATCCTCTATGACCTCCACAAGATGACTGACGGGCGCCAGGACGCGGTCATCATGGCGGCTTATCTGCCACAGCCACAACCCGGTGAACAGTTCTCGCAGAAGGTGGATATTGCCGGTATACTGAAGCATAATCCGCAACTGTTAGCACCAAGCAGTCGACAAACAAGTCAGAACGCTCAACCCTCAACGCTCAACCCTCAACGTCCCTCCCTCTCCCCTACTCAATACGCCGACCTTATCTTCGACAAACTCGAGCAGATCGTGGATGAGAACAGCGACTATATCAGCATTGCACGCACCCCGGCAGACCTCTATGAGGACAAGCGCAAAGGCCGCAAATCGATCATGTTCGGCATTGAGAACGGGCTTGCACTGAATCATGACTTTTCCAACGTGCGTCATTTCGCGCAGCGTGGTGTAGTCTATATCACACTCTGTCACAATGGCGACAATGATATCTGCGACTCCAACCGGGGCGCATCGATGCACAACGGTGTGTCTGAATTCGGTGAGAAAGTGATCCAAAGGATGAACGATGAAGGTATCATGGTCGATCTGAGTCACGCCTCCGAGAAATCATTCTACGACGCGCTCGACATCAGTCGTACGCCAATCGTATGCTCTCACAGCAACTGCCGTGCGCTTTGCGATGTGCCCCGTAACCTCACCGACGACCAGTTGCGTGCGCTTGCAGCCAAAGGCGGTGTCGCTCATACCACGTTCTATCACGGGTTTCTTCGCAAAGATACATCGGAGGCAACGATTCTCGATGTCATCGCTCACTTAGAGCATGCTATCGACATTATGGGCATCGACCATGTAGGAGTAGGCACCGACTTCGATGGCGACGGTACCGTACGCGGATGTAAGGATGCCTCAGAGCTTATCAACTTCACCCTTCAGCTGCTCCGTCGTCGCTATTCAGAGCAGGACATTGAGCAGATATGGGGTGGCAACTGGCTGCGCGTCATGGCACAGGTTCAATCAGAGAGAAAATAAGCATGAAAAAGAAAAAGATAATCATCATTGTTGTCGTGTTAACAATCGTTTGTGCAGCGGCTGTATGGATCTTCACCTATGGCCCACTCGCCCAAAAGGACGTGGAAGAGACAGAGGAGACAGAAGAGGTTGAGAAAATACAGCCTGTAGGCCCGGCGTTCAATGCCGACTCCGCTTATGCCTTCACTAAAGCACAGTGCGACTTCGGACCGCGTCCGATGAACAGTAAGGCGCATGAGAAATGTCTCCAGTGGATAGAAAAGAAGTTTAGGCAGTACGGTTGTGAGGTCGAATTGCAGGAGGCTGACCTCAAAGGCTGGGACGGCAAAATGCTCCATTCTACGAACATCATCGCACGCTATAATCCCAGGGCAACAACACGCATTCTGCTTTGTGCCCACTGGGATTCCCGCCCTTGGGCTGACAACGATCCCGACTCACTCAATCACCACAAGCCTATCCTCGCCGCCAACGATGCGGCGAGTGGTGTTGCTGTAATGCTTGAGCTTGCAAGAGTCTTACAACAAGGTAATCATAACTCTCAATCCTCAACTCTCAACCCTCAACTCGGAATAGACTTTGTCTGCTTCGACGCGGAGGATTATGGTGTGCCAGAGTGGAGCAACGTCCAGGATGATGGTTCATCCTTTGCGCTTGGTGCCCGGTATTGGGCTGAGCATATCCCCCACGGCTATGCGCCCCGTTACGGCATCCTGCTCGATATGGTGGGTGGTGCAGGCGCCCGGTTCTATCGTGAAGGCATGTCGTTGCAGTATGCACCGGCTATCGTGAAGAAAGTGTGGCGTGCAGCACGTCAGGCTGGCTACGCCTCGTTCTTCCCCAACCAGGACGGCGGCATGATCACCGACGACCATATCCCCGTGAACCA
>CALJCU010000175.1 GCA_938023885.1 uncultured Prevotella sp.
CACTCTCAAAAGCAACGTCCTGTATGCGTAAGCGTGCTATATCCCCTCGTCTTAGCCCCAGGTAATATACAATGGAGGTTATAGCCTTGTCACGCATAGACCAATTATCTCCCATGTTGTCTATCACTTTTTTCAGTTTCAAAGCTTCTTGGCTGTCAAGAGCGTCGTATGGCATTGTCGTGCTTTTAATTTCGGGGAACAAAGGTATAAGACGGGCGCATTCCGGCATCTTTTCGGTAGCCAGTCTGAATGCATCCTTGAGGGTTGATGTTATGTTAGAGGTAACGATGTGTCTTAACCGGTAATACTTTAGTATAGTTACCTCGGTTATGTCCTGAACATGGTTTTGGCATATCGACATGCAATAATCAAGGAATTTGACAACTGCCTTAATTCCGCAAACTAATTATTTAATATCTTTTATAAGTTCCTGAGCAACAAAAAGTTGCCCAGGATTTTGCCATGTCAAAAATTTCACTTAACTTAGTGGTGCGAATAAAAAGTCGTAAAACTTTAACAAGACATGGCAAAAATACAAATTAAATCTGAAAAAATAGTTCCTTTTGGTGGAATTTTTCCCATCATGGAAGCATTTGAGCGTTGGATATCTCCTGTGATTGATCGTGTCCTCGGTCAGCGCAGCAAGTTGGTGGGTTACCAGTATAGCGAGATTATCCGTACGTTGATGTGTGTATATCTCTGCGGAGGGTCTTGTGTGGAGGACGTGACCTCACACCTTCTCCGCCATTTATCACACCATCCTCTTCTCAGGTCATGCAGTTCTGACACCATATTCCGTATCATGGACGAACTGAAACAGGAGAACACGACGTACACTTCCGAGACGGGCAAGCAATATGACTTCAACACGGCCGACGAGCTCAACGACTTGCTGCTTGACATACTGGTATCTACGGGCCAACTCGTACAGGGCGAGAAATACGACTTTGACTTCGACCACGAGTTCCTTGAGACGGAGTAGTATGACGCTAAGTTCACCTACAAGAAGTTCAAGGGTTACAGCCCCGGCGTAGCCGTCATCGGCAACCTCGTGGTTGGTTTGGAGAACCGCGATGGCAACGCCAATGTTCGTTTTCATCAGAAGGATACTCTTCATCGTTTCTTCACGAGACTTGAGGAAAGAGGCCTTGGCATATATCGCTCGAGGATGGATTGCGGTTCATGCTCAAGAGAGATTGTTGAGGAAGTCGCGGCTCATTGCACCTATTACTATATCCGCGGCAACCGTTGTCAATCCATGTACGATGACATCTTCGCCTTGCGCGGATGGAAACACGAGGAAATCAATGGCAGCGACTTCGAACTTAACTCTATTATGGCAGCGAAGTGGGAAGGCATGCCGTGTAGGGTGGTCATACAAAGACAGCGGAGAGACAATGGAGATGCGGATCTCTGGGAGGGAGAGTACACATACAGATGTATTCTTACAAACGACTACGACTCGACAAATCGCGAGATTGTTGAGTTCTACAACCAGCGTGGCTCTAAGGAGCGCATCTTCGATGACCTTGACAATGGCTTTGGCTGGAAAAGCCTTCCCAAGTCGTTCATGAACCAGAATGCCGTATTCCTGCTGCTTACCGCCCTCATCCGCAACTTCTATGAGATGCTCAAGGATCGGATGGGGAAGGACAAACTCAAGACTTTCTGACTGAAAAGGGAAAGCCGTGTCAAGACCTTCGTCTTCCGCTTCGTCTCAGTGCCTGCGAAATGGGTTCGGACGGCACGCCAGCATGTCCTGAACATCTACACCAACAATGAAGCTTATGCTACAGTCCTCCAAAACGATTTTGGATAAGGAATCTCCCTTAATGGTTATATAGCGCATGCGCCCCTTGTCGCTTTGTGGGGTAAGGGGAAGGTATATGAGCATTACGACAAAATAAGGACTTCTTTTGTGAGAAGTGTGATTTTTGTCAAGTAATAAGAAATTTAAAATTTTGCTCTCGCGTTTGTATCGCCAAACGGCGACGTCTGCGGCTATCGCCACTCC
>CALJCU010000176.1 GCA_938023885.1 uncultured Prevotella sp.
GGATTTGTTGACTGGTACAAGATGTCGGCATCCAGCGTGGGAACGTTGTCGGTGCCCATGAAGCTAAGCGACTTCAGATTCTTACAGAGCGCAAGGGCACGGGTCTTGATTCCGGTCACACTCTTTGGGAAGGTGATGTTCGTCACCTTGTCGCTGGAATAAAAGGCGTACTGCCCTACAGTCGTAAAGTAAGGAATCAGGGTGTACTTGGTATCTGCCTTACCTGCCGGGAAAGTAACAAGTGTCTTCTTATCCTTGGAACAAAGCATTCCGTCGAGGGAAGAGTAGCTTGGATTGCCTTTATCGACATTGATTGCAGTAAGAGACTCACAGAAGTTGAAGGCACCCGTTTCAATGTTTGATACATTCTTGGGGATGTTGATGGTCTTCAGTTTCTGGCAGTTGTCAAAGGCCTGCTGCTCTATCTTTGTAACGCTCTCGGGCAGTGTGATGTTCGTGATGCCGCTGTAAGCGAAGGCACCTTGTCCGATGGTTGAGATGGATGACGGAGCCTTGAAAGTAACGGTGGTCAGTGACGGCGTATCGAGGAAAGCACCTCGCTCGATGGAGGTCACGGAAGCGGGCATCTCAAATGATCTCAGTTTTGGATCATGGGCAAACGCTTCCAGCTGAATGGTTTTCAAGCTGCTGTTGCCGGCAAAGACAACATTCTCCAAGTTTTTATTGTTGCTGAAAGAATTTTTAGTAATCTCCTCCAGCCGTGAGCCGCCCTCGAATGTTACCGTCTTCAAAGCGTCCATGGAGGTGAACGCTTTGGGCTGTATCGTTGTTACAGATGCAGGAATCGTTATTTTGGTCAGGGAGTTCGCCTGGGAAAAAGCCTCACCCTTGATGGTCTTCAACTTTGAGCCACTCTCAATGTTGATGGCTTTGATAGCACTGCCGGAAAAAGCATTATTCCCAATTTCCTCCACATCTTTCGAAACGGTAATGGTTGTCAAGTCTGTTGTACCGAGGAAAGCATGGTCGTCAATATACTTGACGCCAGCAGGAACCATGTAGTCGCCGGACTTCTTTGTGGCACACAACATCAAGTGGTCACCAGCCTTATTGAACAGCACGTCATCAACAGCCTTGTAAGAGGGATTGTTGGGGTCTACATTAATGTGCGTCAGATTGGCACAGCCTGAGAAAGCTGACTCGCCGATGCTCTTCACGTTGGGTCCGATGTTTATGGTTGTCAGTGCATAGGAGTACTGGAAGGCCGTCGGCATGACGGTTTCCACTTTATTCAGGTGCAGCTCACTTACATTGCTTGCATAGAAAGCCATTCGCCCAATGGTCTTGATGCTTGAAGGGATGGTATAGGGGTGCGGACTGGCATTACCTTTATAGTGGTGCGGATAACTGATGATGGTGTCCCGGTTCTTGTTGCAGAGCACGCCACCGTCGATGGTGCTGAGTCGGGGATTGTTCTCGCTCACCGCATATTCTCGCCCCGAACACACGAAAGAAGGTCCATAGAATTCTGTTAAGGTAGAAGGAATGTAAATCTTCCCTAATTTGGTGCATTGACCAATTCCCCAAACCTCTACCTTGGTTACGCCCTCTGGAATAAACAGGTCTCCTTCCTTTCCGGGAGGACACATGTGTAGGGTCTTACCGTCGGCAGTGCAGAGTACGCCGTTCACTGCCATGTACTTCTGGTTACCGGACTTCACTACAAACTCCTTAAAACTGGGATTCGCGATGAACACCTCGGGTCCAATGCTGGTGCATGAGGCAGGAATGGTAACCTTGGTAAAGGTCGGGTTGTCACACTGCTTGAAAGAACCGCGCGGGATAGATGTCAAAGTTTCAGGAAACACGATTTCTGTAACCAACTCAGCGGAAGTCGTCAACGACACAGCAACTCCTGGAAATATTCAGCTACTATCACTACCAGCCAGCGGAGCATCTCCTATCCTGAATGCTCCTTGGACCAGAAGCGTAACAATCGGAGCAATTTCAGCTACGTTCAGTGGTACTCTGGCTGTTGACACATCAGCAATCC
>CALJCU010000177.1 GCA_938023885.1 uncultured Prevotella sp.
GCACTATCCCTATCTCTATCCCTGGCATGGCCGGCAGCATCCGTCTCGGCATTGCAGGTGGCCCTATCATCATGGGCATCATTGTCGGAGCCCTGGGGCCGGAGAGCCACATGATCTCCTACACTACACGCTCGGCTTCGCTTATGCTTCGCAAGCTCGGACTCGCCCTTTATCTTGCATGCCTCGGGCTCGATTCCGGTAAGGATTTCATGTCTACTATCATGCGGCCGGAAGGTCTGGCATGGGTCGGCATCGGCTTCCTTATCACCGTTATTCCTGTGCTCATTACCGGTATCATCGCACTCCATACCCATAAGTACGACTTTGGTACGATCTGTGGCATTCTTTGTGGGTCGATGGCTAACCCGATGGCATTGGGCTACGCTAACGATACGTGTAAAGGTTATACAGCGAGCATCTCTTATGCCACTGTCTATCCGTTGGGCATGTTCATTCGAGTTGTGATAGCGCAGATGCTCATCATGATCTTTGTATGAACAACCCCTTTATTATACCCCTTCCGAGGAATGCAAAGCTGCGGCCAATGAACCGGCGGCCTGGCTCTCAGGCAAGCACCGACCGGTCATTGACTTCGGCTATGGCCGTGGGGCAGTCTCTATATACAAACAATAAGAAGGTGGGAGACGATCGATTGTGGCTTTATCCGAAGACGGGCGCACGCATCAGCTCCGTGTGCATTGTGCCCATCAGCTTGGCCTTAATAATCCCATTAAAGGTGACAGGCTCTACGGCACTGCGTGCGACCGTCTCTACCTTCATGCCGAGATGCTTAGCTTCCGGCACCCGGCGGATGGGCGGGAGATGAATTTCACCGCAAAGGCCCCGTTCCAACGATGTGTCGGTAATTACCCCACCCGTTTTTTTCCTTGATGTATCCCAGAAGCTCTCGAAAGAGGGGTGAGGCGGAGAGCGTCCGCACGTTACCCGTGAGGATGAGCTGCTTGCGGGCCCGCGTGAGGGCGACATTGAGTTTGCGGTCGATGGCGTGACCGTCCTCTGTGAAGGTGTTGGCCGTGAGGAACTCGAGCTGATACGACTGCTGGATGGTGAACGAATAGATGATGACGTCACGTTGCGAGCCCTGGTAACGCTCCACGGTGTCGATGCTGATGGCGTCAAGTCCGGGAATGCCCAATCTCTCTGTCTCCTGACGGATCATTGCTATCTGGTTACGGTAAGGCACGATAACTCCTACGGTCTTATCGGGGTGAAACGCCGTTCCATAGAAGCGGTGTATGCGGCGGAGGATATCCGCCACGATACATGCCTCCTCAATATTCACCCTGTCGGATATCTCCGGCTGGCGGCAGTCCTTCGACGGGAAGAAGAGCATGCGGTGAGCTTTCAACAGGTCATCGACAGCGTCTTGGGACGGCAGCTCGTAGCCGATGGTTGTGGCCTGCTGATGAGGCAGAGGTACACAACCGGGCTGTTCGCGGAAATAGAACGCATGGTTGGGAAAATCGGCGATGTCGGGGTGCATACGGCCTTGGCGGCGCAGTGTACCAATAAAATCTGTGCGGCCGGCGCGTAACTCCTGTCGGATGAGGCGCTCGAAGAGAGAACTCTTACAGTCGGTGAGGCCGATATTCCGCAGTAACGGGTTGGTAACAGCACTGTCGTTGTCGCTCTGCTGCACGACGGCGGGCAACTGCTTATAGTCGCCGATGAGGATGAACTTGTCGATGTTGCAACTGTTTTCTGTAAGTGAGAATTCGGAGGCACGGTGACTGGCTAAGAGTCCGATGATGTTTGGTTCCAGAATCTGCGAGGCTTCGTCAACGATGGCGAGTGCGAAATGCTTCAAGGAGAAGAGGCAGGCGCGCGACTGGATCATGGAGGTGGTACCGACGATGATCTTAGCACCCACGATGAGCTGGCGCATGCCCGTGAGCGTCGGCTTCTCCCCGACACGGTTCTGCAAGAGGTAAGGCACATAGCTCTCCGCGCACGACAGTTCACTGCCGATACGCAGGAAGTCGATGCCGTTTTCGGTGAGCATGCCGCATATCTCGTCTACGGCGCGGTTGGTGTAAGCCATGAGCAACAAGCCTTTGCCGTCTTCGGGGTGAAGCTCTGTGAGGGCCTCGCGCACCATGAACTGCAGTGCCATGGAGGTTTTGCCGGTGCCCGGAGGTCCAACAAGGAGGAAGTAGTCGCGTGCCTGTTTGGCTTTGAGAATGATGTCGTCGATGCCTGCGTTGTAACTTTTTGACAATGTGAGGTGCTTGTCAGCCTTGGGCGCGCGCTGACCTAACAAGAGATTCTTGCGATCTTGTGGTGCCGTTATCAACTGATAGAGTGAGCTCAGTGCTGCCCCGCCGCCTACATCACTGCTGCCATGCTCTATGCACCAGACCTTGTCTTTGTTCTGAGCGAGATAAGTCTCAGCCAAAGGGTTCATGAGTTTTACGACGACGCGGTCACTGTGGATCTCCTGTAAGCCGCCTTTGAGGAGGATGGCGCGCCGTGCGTCGGGCTCCACCACCTTGTTGTAAGCATATAGATAGATCATGTCGCCACGGCGGAAGTTAGGCAGGAAATCGACGCCTTGATCGGGCACGTTAAATGCCAACGTGTCGCAGACACCTTGACCGGTGATGGGCTGTGTGTTGCCGTCTTCACCGATAAC
>CALJCU010000178.1 GCA_938023885.1 uncultured Prevotella sp.
ATGGCTCTGGTTCGTGAGCATGACACAGTTGTCCACACTGTAACCTTTGTCGAATGTGAACGTTCCAAGGTAGACCCATGTGCCACCACCCATACGCTGATTTACCCGGAATTCCGTTGCTACACCTTGGTGGAAGACCGTGTAATGGGCATCGTTGACACTCTTGTCAAGTGTCTGGTAACTTACATAGACAGCATATTTACCTTTCTTGCTGAAGGAAGGCTGCCATTTGGCAAAGGATTTCCAGGCTTTCTTCGTTGCCTTGATCTGTCGTGCCTTGCCGGCTTCGAAAGGGTTCTCATTGTCTTGATAAGAGTCAAAATGAGCAGCGAAGCCTGGTATTGTGGTCGTTTCCCATTGCTCCTTATCGTTATATTCCTTATAACATGAAAGGGTTGTGTTCAGTCCTCCGTCCGGATCTACCACGTACTCTAAGGTCTGGTAATCATGTTCGCGGGGCGTGAATACGACAGCTCCTGCATTCTGCAGCATTGGGATAAGAAAAGGGACAACGATGGTAGGGGTGAAAAGGTCTTCCGTCGTACAGAAAAGGTTAGGACGCTGCCATGTCCATCGTCCCCGTCTGTTGTCATAATATCTTCCATGCGAGGCCCATAAGGCGATGTGCCGTCCCTGTAAGCCTTTGGTGATATTGGCTTTACGGGAGACGTCCTCTACCCAAGGTGCCCCATTATAATCGATGCCGCTCCACAATGCATGATCGTCATCAGCCAGACTTCGTGGAGCCTCACCGAAGGCAATGAGCGTGCAGACGCAAATGGGGATTATTAATATTCTTCTATTACTGATCATTAAACAGATTACGCTTCTCCGATGGTGAAATTCTCGGGATGTTTGCCCTTGAAGTCCTTAAAATAGAGTTTTACATCTCTCATTTCTTCTACATCTCCAGTGGGTACAAAGCTCTTCGTGCACTGGATGAGTTTCCGCTCGTAGTCGACACCGAATAGGAGCACAGGAATTTTTGCCTTGAGTGCGATGTAATAGAATCCGTGCTTCCAGTCGGGATTGAGCGAGCGTGTGCCCTCAGGGGTGATACACAGTCGGAAATCTTTTCTTTGCATAGCTTCCTGTGCCAAATGGTCGGTCATACTGGTGTGCCTGGAACGGTAGACAGGGATACCTCCTATGTGAAGGAAGAGTGGTTTCAAAGGTCCTTTGAACCATTCTTTCTTCATGAGAAAGTTGATCTTCATCCCTTGTGAGCGCATATATAATTGTCCAATTACAAAATCCCAATTACTGGTATGGGGTGCAAGGGCAATGATGAACTTCTCAGGAAAGTCAACTGTCACGTCAAGCTTCCAACCCATGCATTTGAAGAGAAACCAACTGCAAAATTGCCTAAACATCCTTCTGTAACTTTATCCTAAATTACTGATGCGGTCGATAATTTCCGACATGCTGTTGTTGAAATCAGCAGCAAGTGCCTTGAAATATTTCTGTGTCTTCATTCCAGGCTCGGGATGAGAAACGCGCTTGATGAAGTCGTCGCGTGTGATGATAATAGATGCCAATAGATTGTCTCCGGCTTCTTTGTCTGCCTTGTCACTGTAGATGACAGCAGCCATTGTCTCTGCAAAAAGCTCACTCGTGATATAGTTGATAGTGCGCTTCAAATCTCTTTTATTCGCCATAATAATAAGGTGGTTTTTTAATGTTATGTGTATTTCAAGTCCAAAGATAAAAAAAAAATGCGTAACCGACATGCAATGGGCTCTAAAAAAGTTATAAAAAAATCTTTTGTCCCATTTTTCTTTTCTTATCTCACTGAAAAACACTACTTTTGCATGTGAAATTCATTAATTCTATTCAATTTCAAATCAATGAAGACAAGTCTTTTGCAGAAAGCACGTGCACAGTACCAGCCCAAGCTCCCCAAGGGTCTGCAGGGTGCCGTAAAAGTAAAGGAGGGAGAACCGACCCAGAGCGTTGGTAATCAGGAAGAAATAAAGAAACTTTTCCCTAATACTTACGGAATGCCACTCATCGAGTTTGTTCCCGGTGACGAGGAGGCTACAAGTGGGATGAACGTAGGCGTCATTCTTTCCGGCGGTCAGGCTCCCGGCGGCCACAACGTCATCTGCGGTATCTTTGACGCAGTGAAGAAGATGAACCCAAACAATAAGGTCTATGGTTTCCTTATGGGGCCTGGTGGTCTTGTTGATCACAAATACATCGAACTGACAAAGAATTTTGTTGACAGGTACCGTAACACTGGTGGCTTCGATATGATTGGTTCCGGCCGTACAAAACTTGAGAAGGTTGACCAGTTCGAGAAAAGTCTCGAGATCATCCGTCAGCTCAACATCAAGGCTATTGTCATCATCGGTGGTGACGACTCCAACACAAATGCTTGTGTCCTCGCAGAGTACTATGCTGCTAAGAAATATGGTGTACAGGTTATCGGCTGCCCGAAGACCATTGACGGCGACCTGAAGAACGACCAAATTGAGACAAGTTTCGGTTTCGATACTGCTACAAAAGTTTATTCTGAGCTTATCGGCAACATCGGGCGTGATGCCAACTCCGCCCGTAAGTACTGGCACTTCATCAAGCTGATGGGTCGCTCGGCCTCGCACATCGCCCTCGAGTGCGCCCTGCAGGTACAGCCCAACGTCGCTATCATCA
>CALJCU010000179.1 GCA_938023885.1 uncultured Prevotella sp.
GTGCCAGATAAGTGAAGACGTGGTCCATATCGGGCTGATTGAGTTTTTGCTTAAGTTCGTTGGGTGTACCTAAGGCTTTGATTTTACCATCTACCATAATAGAAATGCGATCACAGTATTCAGCCTCGTCCATATAATGAGTCGTGACGAAAACAGTAATCCCCTCATTTGCCGCCTCATAGATAAGATCCCAGAACTGTCGTCGTGTTGCAGGGTCCACACCACCTGTAGGCTCATCAAGAAAGACGAGTTTCGGATGATGGAAGATACTCACCGAGAAGGCAAGTTTCTGCTTCCAACCCAGCGGCAGAGAGCCCACGAGATCATTGGCATGCTCTTCAAAGTGCAGCCGCGACAAGAGTTTTGTAGTCTCTTCTTTTATCTGCTTATCGCTCATGCCATAGATACCTCCGAAAAGCTGTAGGTTTTCCTTGACGGTCAGGTCATTGTATAATGAGAACTTCTGACACATATAGCCAATATTTCGTTTTATCTGCTCATATTGCGTTGAGATATCGAAGCCCGCGACCTTTCCATGACCGCTCGTAGGCTGGTTCAATCCTGTCAGTATGTGCATGGCTGTCGTCTTTCCGGCACCATTGGCTCCGAGGAAGCCAAAGATCTCACCGGGCATCACCTCGAAAGAGATGTCATCGATGGCATGGAAACTACCGAAGGCTTTCACTAAATGGCTCACTTCGATAACGGGCTCTGCCCTACTCTCCTGTGTTTTCCTATTGTGTGGCAGTCCTTGTGGACAGAAGATATCCTTGAACTCATCGAGGATCGCATCCGCGCTCCCTATACCTTTTACCTCACCTTGCGAAAGGAAAGCCACACGGTCACACCGCCGTATCTCATCGAGATAGGGGGTAGCTGCTATGACCGTTATTCCTTTCTCACGAAGTGAAGAGAGCATCGTCCACAACTCTTTGCGCGACACAGGGTCGACACCTGTCGTCGGCTCATCGAGCAGCAACAGCTTAGGACGGTGAACCAAAGCACAGGAGAGTGCAAGTTTCTGTTTCATGCCACCTGACAGTGCTCCCGCCTTACGGGTTTTGAAAGGCTCTATCTGACTGTATATGTCTTTGATATTGTCGTACTCCGCTTCCACTGTCGTACCGAAGAGTGTAGCAAAGAAGTTCAGGTTCTCCTCCACTGTAAGGTCTTGATACAACGAGAACTTTCCCGGCATATAACCGGTCATATTACGGATCGCCGTCATCTCATGTACCGTGTCGTAGCCACTAACAGTCACCGCACCTTTATTAGGCTTGAGTAATGTAGCGATGATACGAAATAGTGAGGTCTTGCCGGCACCATCCGGACCTATGAGACCGAAGATCTCTCCCTCTCCTATCTGCAACGACACATGGCTCAAAGCCTGCACCTTACCATAGCGCTTGGAGACATCATTGATATCTACAAGAATGTTCTTGCTCATAACTTCACTTCGCCATACATGCCTAACCTGATATAACCATCATTCTTCACGGCAATCTTCACAGCATAGACCAGATCGGCACGCTCATCATCGGTAAGTATCGTCTTAGGCGTAAACTCTGACGACTCAGAGATCCATACGATCTGTCCTTTATATTTACGTCGCTGACCATTGCCATAATCAGTATAGACAATGACTTGTTGACCAAGTTTGACATCCTTCAACTGAAATGAAGTGAGATAAGCACGGAGAAAGACACGATCCATGTCAGCCATCTTGAACAGAGGCCTGCCCACCGTAGCATATTCGCCTGACTCCACATAGTTCTCCAACACGGTTCCACTAATGGGAGACACAACATGACATTTGCGCAGCTGATCGGCTACAATATATTTCTCAGCATTCGCCGTACCAACTTGTGCATCAACGGTACGGCTACTGTTGCCTAAGGTCGACTGCTGAGCAGCCAACTGCCGTTTGAGCACCAACACTTGTGAACGGGCATCATCCAGTAACTTCCGGTTTGCAGCCCCATCGCGCACAAGCGCAGCATATCGGGCTTCGTCCTGCTCTGCCTTACGCAGCTGTTGCTGAATGACAGCCACCTGCGCGGAGATATCCGGGCGCTGAGCCGTATAGACGAGCCTTGTAGCTCCTATCTGGCGAGCCTTCAATGCCAACTGGACAGTATCGATCAATCCCACCTGAGTACCAGCTGTCAACCGGGATCCGTCTTCTACATTCCATTGTAACAACCGGCCATTCTGCTCTGCCGACACTGTTACCTCCGTAGCCTCGAAAGTGCCCGTTGCATCCTCTGTTGATTGATCACTGCCGCACGCGCAGAGCGTGAGAACAACTGTCATAATTGTGATGATATCTTTCATATTCCTCTATGCTATTTTCCTAAATTGTTTTCTTTCTCATATATCACTTGAAGCAACTGAAGCTCATGCAAGGCTTTCTGTTGACGTGCCGTGCTCACGGCATTGACATCACGGAGCATCTCATTGATGCTCTCTGTGCCGAGTTGTACCTTCTTCTCGCTCTTGCTCCGAATGCTCTCACGTAGTCTGACGATCTCATCGTCCTGTGTGATCTGTTTTCGCAGACTGCTGACAGAGCCATCTGCCTGTTGGTCCTGCAAATGAAGATTATACAGGAAGGTGGCACGCTCAGCCTCTATCTGCTGTCGCTGGTTATCAAGTTGTGCCAGGTCATTTTTGCGGGTATAGAGTGCTCCGATATTCCATGACACCGTAAGACCGCCCAAAAGCATGCCATTATGTATCAGGTCACTCATCCTCGTATGATACATCCCCATACCAAAAGCACTCACGTGTGGTTTCAGCCGGGCATCGAGTTGCTTACGCTGAGCATCCAGTACGTTTCTACGAGCTTCATAAAGGGAGAGCTCAGGCCGCTGCACATTCTGTTCATTCCATGTTTCGGTTGTCAAAGAGGCAGGACGCACAAAAGTCGTGCTACTGTTTAATGTACGACCAACAAATGTTGAGAGCATGTTCAGATAGGCCGTACGGGAAGAATTCATAGCCTCCTGCTGTTGCCGGGCCTTCACTTCCTCCACAAGCACAGCATCGAGATCCGTGGGATTAGCTGTTCCCGTACGAAGCATGCTTCTCACCGTTTTCTCACTAATAGAAAGATCCTGCTGTAGCAGACTGTTCTGGCGCAACTGTTCTTCCATGGTGAGGACACCGAAGTAGAGTTGTTCTACACGCTGATTGATATCATACATGGTGACATCCAACTGACGTGCTTGTACGTCTGCCTGAGCTTGGGTAAGACACTGCTGCGCTTTCGTGCTGCCTCCGTCATAGACACGTTGTTGAACATTGACAACACCCGCAGCCGTCGCGTTTTTCAGATTGGCATCCATACCCGCAGCTTTCAGCTGAGAAGGCAAAGACAGGATATCCGTCATTGCTATACCTGAAGCAGTAGCACTGACCTGTGGCAACCAATTTTTCCGGGCATTATCCACCGTATAGTCACGGCCCGCCTCTATCAGACGATATTGCTTAATAGCCGGATAGTTATCGTGGGCCCATTGCTTGCAACTGTCGAGGGTCACGCTTTGTGCTGAAACCTCAGTGCTGATGCCAATCAAAACGAAAAATAATAGTTTTTTGAACAGCATATTATCGATATGTATTTAATGTTCTAAATTTCACGTGCAAAATTACAAGGAAAACTGCTTTTACTTATTATGCATCTATCCGATGATATATTCGATTCTTCATATTTTTGAGGATAATAGCATATTTCACAGCTAAATCCATTACTTTTGCATTCAATTATAGAATATAAGTGATGGAAAAGAAGCACAAAAGACCCCA
>CALJCU010000180.1 GCA_938023885.1 uncultured Prevotella sp.
GTTTCCTTGCTTCGTGAAGAGTCTCCGTCCTTGTCGCGAGAGTGAATAAGCATAGGTGTTGAGCGGCATAGTTGCCGTATACACCCTTGTGTTTTCAGCCGTTGAAGCCCTGACGAGGAAATAGATATTGCTTTCATCTGTCCACACACCTTCAATCCCACAGTTCAGCATCGCGTTGAAGAAGTTGTCATCGAGCGGGGCAAAGAGGTTGTCATAGAAATCCTGAGGTTCATTGCGCTCAACAACATTGGCACTGATGAGGTCTAGAGCATTGAACAATCTTCCGTTGGGGATGTCGTAAATGACAACACGCTCGCCGGTTACCGTCTTGAATTTCGACAGTTTGCCAGGATCAACGTTGAGCGCTATCGAATAGGCTATCCAGTGGTCAGGACTGTAGCCTACGATGCGGGCTGAGGCCTTGATGTAACAGAATCGCCGGTCATCGGGGATAGTCTTCATCATCCCACTCACCGGGCTGCCGTATTCTCGGCGAATCGTTGTCAGCAGTGAGTCGAAACCGAGGGTAGGTGTTCCTGTCAGGTTGCCGCTGATGCACCGTTTCATTTCGGGTGCATAGCTGTAGCCGAGAACCTCCGGCCACTCGATGTCATAGTCGACGACGTTATATCCCGAATCTTTCTGCAGGAAGAGGTGCTCTTTCTCGTAGCGCACACTGTAAGCGACAGTGCGCCTGTCTACCGACTGGGCGTTGGCCGGGGAGAGGAACAGGGTGAGGAAAGCGGCAAAGAAGAATTTTCTCATTGTTTAATCAAGTATACAAACCTCCGTTGACGTTGATGACGTCACCGGTGACATAAGAAGCGCCGGGGGAGACAAGGAATGCCACGACCTCTGCTATCTCTTCCGGTCTGGCGAAGCGACGCATCGGGATCTGCATCTTCAGTTCATTCTCATTGAGGTCACTCGTCATGTCTGTCTCGACAAATCCTGGAGCCACGGCATTAACAGTGACATTTCTTGGAGCCACCTCAATGGCAAGTGCCTTTGTAGCACCTATCAGCCCTGCTTTTGCGGCACTGTAGTTAGCTTGTCCCGGCAGACCTTTGACGCCCGAGAGGGATGCCATATTCACGATCCGGCCGCCACGGTGACGCGGCATCATGTGCTTGAGGACACGGCGTGTGAGATAGAAGAAACCGTTGAGCGTCGTGTTGAGCACGCTGTGCCACTCTTCGTCGGACATCATGAACATCACGTTATCGTGACGGATACCAGCATTGTTGACGAGGATGGAAATATAGTCGTCGGGGTGAACATTCTCCCAGGCATCCATCGCCTTGTTGACAGCCTCTTCGTCAGTCACGTCGAAGGGCATGAGCTCAGCCTGACAGCTTTCAGCCTCGACAAGCTTCTTTACTTCTAAGGCCTTTGTTTCATTAGAGTGATAGTTGATGATGATGGGTTGTCCCATCTTGGCCAGCCGCAGGGCTACAGCTCTGCCGATGCCGCGTGAGGCACCTGTGATTAATGTGTACTTCATATGTTTTCTTATTTCTTTATTCTCGATTCTGAATATATCATTGCCGCCACACCCCATGCCGCAGCAATCAGGATGAGGCTGAGGAGAAAGAAGCGGCGGTAGCCGAGCGACTCCTCCAGACCGCCAGCCAGGAGGCCGGGGAGCATGAGCGAGAGTGTCATCAGTGCTGACGCAATGGCATAGTGGGAGGTACGGAACTCCCCACGGTTATAGTAGATGAGGAACATCATGTAGGCTGTCAGTCCAAAGCCTGTGCCGGCCTGTTCGATAAACACGGCCACGGAGACAACGGCGAGACTGTCCGGAAGCCAATAGGCGAGAGCGAGATAGATAGCGGGAGGCAGCGAATAGGCGAGGACCATCGGGAACAGCCATTTGCGCAGTCCGCCGCGGCTCACGGCAATGCCTCCGATGATCGAACCGATGATGACGCCAATCATACCCACAGTGCCTTGTACGAGCCCGTACTCCTGAGGTGCCAGGCCCAGCCCGCCATTGTGGGGAGCGTCGATGAGGAAGAGCGGGCTTACTTTCGATAGCAGTGCCTCGGAAAGGCGGAAGAGCATGATGAAACATAAGGCTCGTATGATGCCGTCTTTGTGAAGAAACGTGCGGAAGGTGAGCACGAAGCCGGTAAGGATAGCGTGTGCGCTGACGATGGGTTGCTGACGGTCGGCACGGGCGTGGGGCAACATCTGACTGTGCCACAGCCATAGAGCCAGAAAGATCCCGGCAAGACCATAGAACGTGAGGCTCCATGAATAGCTGATAGACCCACGGAAGATGACCTGCAGGTTACCGGCC
>CALJCU010000181.1 GCA_938023885.1 uncultured Prevotella sp.
AAAGAACAAACATTGACATTTTTTTCATCTAATAATTTTCTACCATCTTGGAAACTTTTTTCAACAAGGATGCCTACACCTACCGTTTCGGCACCAGCTTTTTCAACTATTTCCATAAGACCAAGAGTCGCTTGACCATTCGCCAAGAAATCATCAATTATAAGAACATTCAGCAGGCTAACATCCTGCTTTCTCATAAGCTGAATTGTTTTGTAGGGAGCAATGGCGTAGGAAAGACCAACCTTCTGGATGCCGTCTATTACCTGTCATTCTGTCATAGCAGTTTTACGAACCTCGACAGCATGGTCATCAACCATGGCAAGGACTTCTTTGTCCTTGAAGGCGATTATCTCACGGAGAGGGAAATGCAGGAGCGCGTCTATGCAGGCATGAAACGAGGCAGACACAAGCATTTCCGGCGCAACGGGAAAGAATATAAAAAACTATCGAGCCATATCGGACTCATACCACTTATATTTATTTCTCCCTCCGACAACAGTCTGGTATCGGGTAGCGGAGAAGAACGGCGCAAACTGCTAGATATGGTCATTTCTCAGCTTGATGTCAGTTATATTGAGGCATTGAACAGATACAACAAGGCCCTGCAACAATGCACTCCTGAAAGCTGAGCAAGATCCGGACATGACGCTGATGCAACTCCTGGAAGAAGAGATGGCACATCAGGGAGAGATTGTTTATCAAAAGAGAGACAAGTTGGTTGAAGAAATGATTCCAGCTTTCCAAGATATTTATACGCAGATATCCGGAGGACGCGAGAAAGTCTCTCTTCGGTATGTCTCTCATTGTCAGCGTGGTCCATTATTAGAGGTCATCCAACGTGACCGGTCCAAGGATCGGGCCGTAGGTTATAGTCTACATGGCATTCACCGCGATGACCTTGAGATGCTCATTGACGGATTTCCCATGCGCCGGGAGGGAAGTCAGGGACAAACAAAGACATTTGTGCTCTCACTAAAGCTTGCACAGTTTGCCTTTCTCCGGCAGTCTATGTCCGACAAGACCCCCTTGCTACTTCTTGATGATATTTTCGACAAGCTTGATGCTGACCGGGTGGAACAGATCATTAAACTGGTGACAGACGACAGTTACGGGCAGATTTTTATCACGGACACCAATCGTGAGCATCTTGACAAGATTCTAAGCCATTCGGCTACCGAATACAAGTTATTTGATGTCAAGGATGGTGAAATCACTGAACGAGAGAACTGATTATGTTTAAACGTGATGTAAAATCTTTGAACGACTTGCTTCGTCAGTTTATCCGCAAGGAAGGACTAGAGACACCGCTTCTTCAGAAGCGAGTTGTGGATGCCTGGGAAGAGGTGACCGGGCACACGGTATCGGCTTATACCGAGGAGAAGTTTATCAAGAACCAGGTGTTGTTTGTGAAAATAACAAATCCCGCCTTAAGGCAGGATTTGAGTATGATGCGATCTCAACTTACCCGCCGGCTTAATGAAGCGGCAGGCAGTAATGTGATATCCGATGTGAGGATATATTAGTTCTTAAACGAATGGACAGGTGCCGGAATGCGGCCGCCACGGTCTACAAGGCGACGGCTTGAGAATGTATTGACTGGCATAATGGGTGCATGTCCCAAGAGTCCGCCCCACTCTATTGTCTCCCCTACTTTCTTTCCAATGACAGGGATGACACGTACAGCTGTCGTCTTCTGGTTCACCATACCGATAGCCGACTCATCAGCGATGATACCGGCTATTGTTGTAGCCGGCGTGTCGCCTGGGATGGCAATCATGTCCAGTCCTACAGAGCACACACATGTCATGGCTTCAAGCTTCTCGATAGACAAAGCACCGGCATTCACCGCATCAATCATACTCTGGTCTTCACTGACAGGGATGAAGGCTCCCGACAAACCGCCTACATAGGAGCTTGCCATGATACCACCCTTTTTCACCTGATCATTAAGAAGAGCCAGAGCTGCTGTAGTACCGGGTGCACCGGGCTGCTCCACACCAATACATTTGAGAATGTCAGCCACAGAATCGCCCACAGCAGGAGTCGGAGCCAATGAGAGGTCGATAATACCGAACGGCACATGGAGTCTACGGCTTGCTTCTTGGGCCACAAACTGTCCTACACGCGTAATCTTGAATGCCGTGCGCTTAATAGTCTCACAGAGATCTTCAAAATTAGCCATGTCCTTGGGTTCTCCCTGATGTTGAAAGTCCGTCTGCTCCAAGGCGGCTTTCACTACACCCGGGCCGGACACACCGACGTTGATGACAGCATCAGCCTCACTGACACCATGGAAGGCTCCGGCCATAAACGGGTTGTCATCCGGAGCATTGCAGAACACGACAAGTTTGGCGGGACCGATACAATCTCTGTCTTTTGTTGCTTCTGCCGTAGCCTTGACAATATCACCCATCAGTCTCACGGCATCCATGTTGATACCACTCTTCGTGGAGCCAACGTTCACGCTAGAGCAGACCACATCGGTAGTAGCAAGCGCTTGAGGGATAGAATGGATAAGTAGTTCCTCACTGGTTGTCATACCTTTGCTCACAATAGCTGAAAAGCCACCGAGAAAGTTGACTCCTATAGTTTTTGCCGCGTCGTCAAGTGTCTGAGCTATCTTCACATAGTCGTCAGTTGTCTTACAGCATGCTGCACCAATGAGGGATACAGGCGTGACGCTGACACGTTTATGTACGATAGGAACGCCTATCTCGCGGGAGATACCCTCGCCTGTCTTGACAAGGCCCTTTGCCAAAGTAGTTATCTTCCTATATATCTTATCACAAGTCTCACTGAGATTTGAACTTGCACAGTCAAGCAGGCTGATTCCCATCGTGATCGTTCTCACGTCCAGGTTATCCTGCTCAACCATTCGTTGTGCTTCAAGAACTTCCGGTGCTGTAATCATATTATCTCCATCTGACTTTAAATTCTGTACATCTTGTCGAAGATAGCTTCAAGTTGAATCTTAGCCTGCACTCCTTTTGCCTTCCCGACCCCATCGAGCTCTGTGCTGATAATCTCAAAAGACTTTTCACTCTCTGAGAGATCAACGATCATCATCATGTTGAAGTAGCCGTGAACAATGGTCTGCGAGATATCGAGAATATTAATGTTGTTGCCGGCAAGATAGGAGCAAACATGCGCTATGATACCCACAGTGTCTTTTCCTACTACTGTAATGATTGCTTTTGTCATCGTTTCTGAGTATTTAAATTGCATTTCTGTCGCAAAGGTACTAATATATGATTAATTTATCAAAAAAGTCAGCGGGAAAGTTGCATAATTCAAATAAAATACTTATCTTTGCAACACGAAATTAGAGCAATGATATCTTAACAACATCTTAAACTTTTAGAGCCATGAAAAACAATGATGATTTAAAGAACTTAGCTGGAATCTTTCAAGAAGAGTTCGGAAAGATTAGTGATAACCCACATCCAGTACACAAATTAGGTGGAGAGGTATGGTATGAGTAGAGAGCAAAGAAATTACCGTTCACCTCGCAAGGGAGTGAATGAAAGATGAGGGCTGCCCAGGGTTTTCTTGGTGCAGCCTTTTTTTCCCCGTGTTTTTTACGTAACTTTGCAAGCGGTTTTGTTAATTAAAAGACATTGAAAAAGGAATTATTTCTCATATCCTTGCTTGCCCTGCTTCTCACGGGCTGCAGCACCTCCAAGTACATCCCCGAAAAGGCTTATCTTCTTGAGGGTGTGGAAATACTTTCTGACGTAAAAAATTTCAATGCCTCTGCCCTTACTCCCTATATCCGTCAGAAAGCAAACTCCAAATGGTTCTCGCTCTTTAAGATTCCTTTGGACACCTATTCGATCTCTGGCCGCGACAGTACCAAATGGATCAACCGTACCTTGAAGAAAATGGGTGAAGCCCCCGTCATCTTCGACAGTACCCAAGCCCGCTTATCTGTTGAGGACCTGCGCAACGCATTGAAGAACATGGGGTACATGCATGCCACCGTTGACTTTTCTACTAAAACGAGAGGCAAAAAGCTGACTGCTATCTATATGCTCCATCCTGGTAAGCCCTATTCTATCGGCGAAGTCAAGTATGACATTCAGGATACGGTCATCGCGCGTATTCTGATTAACTGTGCCCGACAATTGCCCAAGAAGAGCAATCGACAGACGGCCCTTACCCCAGGCAGTGCTTTCACCCTACAGAAGCTCGACGACGAACGTAAACGAATCACGGACATCCTGCTCGACTCCGGATACTACAAATTCCATAAGGATTTCATACAGTTTGATGCCGACACCGTGTCTACAAAAAATGATGTAAACGTTACACTTCATCTGCTTAGGTTCCGTTCAAGCAGCGACTCGCCTGAGACCGCACACCCACGTTATTCTATTGGAAAGATAGATTACTCCAGTGCCCAAGGGAAACTACAATTAAGACGCAGCGTGCTGGAAAATGCCACCCAACTCAAGGAAGGCTATCCCTACAACTATTCGGCACTAGAAGATACCTATCGCAACTTCGGACGGCTCTCAGCAGTGAGATATACAAATATCCAGTTTCACGAAGTGCCGGATACGACACTCCTCAACTGTGATATCCAACTCAACACGAGCAAGCCCTCTACCATCGCTTTCCAGCCGGAAGGTACTAACACAGCCGGCGACCTAGGCGCTGCCATGTCAATAACTTACCAGAACCGCAACATCTTTCGGGGTTCCGAACTTTTCAGTGCCGAGGTCCGCGGGGCTTTCGAAGCTATCACCGGTCTTGAAGGATATAACGACGAAAACTTCGTGGAATGGAGTGCAGAGACGAGGCTTCAGTTTCCACGCCTCATCACTCCTTTCGTCTCCAGGAGTTTGCGCCGGCGCAGCACGGCATCTTCTGAATTATCGCTCTCCTGGGACATGCAGAACCGTCCCGAGTTCCACCGTCGGGTCTTTTCATCCGTCTGGCGATACCGTTGGTCGTCTCCTGACCGCCATATCAATTATCGTTTGGATGTTCCTGATCTCAACTATGTTTATATGCCTTGGATCAGCGAGACGTTCAAGCATGACTATCTCGACAGCGTGAGCAACCAGAATGTCATTCTACGTTACAACTACGAAGACCTGTTTATCATGAAGGTAGGATTCGGTCTGACTTACACCAATGGTACCGATGCCCTTCGTTTCAATGTGGAGACAGCCGGCAACGTGCTCAACACTCTGTCCAAGAGTCTCCATTTTAAAATGAACGGCAATGGTCAGCACACATTCTTAGGCATTGCCTATGCGCAGTATGCCAAGTTCGATTTCGATTACACCCATTTCGTCACCTTTGATGAACACAACTCGCTGGCGTTGCACACCGATTTCGGTATCGCCTACCCTTACGGCAACAGCAACGTTTTGCCTTTTGAGAAGCGGTATTTCTCGGGCGCCAACAGCGTAAGAGGATGGAGCGTGAGAGGACTGGGTCCTGGCTCATACAAAAGCAAGAATGGACGTATCGATTTCATCAACCAGACAGGTGATATGAAATTCGACCTCAATGCCGAATACCGTACTTTTCTGTTTTGGAAGTTTAACGGTGCCGCTTTTATTGATGCAGGTAACATCTGGACCCTGCGCAACTATCCCGAACAGCCCGGAGGACAGTTTAAGTGGAACAAGTTCTACAAGCAGATTGCCGTTGCCTACGGATTGGGCCTGCGACTCAACTTCGGTTATTTCATACTGCGGTTCGATATGGGCATGAAAGCTGTCAATCCCGCTTACAGTGATAGCCACGAGCATTATGCCATCATACACCCCGATTTTAGCCGTGATTTCACGTTCCATTTTGCAGTAGGAATGCCTTTCTGACCTTTTTCTTTGTTTTATGCTTGGGTATATTGTACATTTTTAATATCTTTGCTCCCGGTTATTATAGTTTATATGGCAGAAAGAATTAGGATAAAGGATATTGCACTCAAAGCAGGTGTGTCGGTGGGCACCGTGGACAGAGTACTTCACAAGCGGCCGAATGTCTCAGCAAAGGCAAAAGCTAAAGTAGAGAAAGTGCTCAAGGAACAGAACTATGAGCCCAATATTTACGCATCGGCTTTGGCTTACAACAAATCATACCATTTTTGTGTACTTATCCCCCGTCACGATCAGGTGGCTTACTGGGAGGAAGTAGAGCTAGGCGTGAAGAAGGCCGCTGACGTGCGTAAGGACTTCAATATCTCTGTGAGCCTGCATTATTATAACCGTTTCGACAATGACAACTTCCTTGCTGAGGCGGGATCATGCTTCGACGGTAAACTCGATGGCATGGTCATCGTCCCTGCTCCTCTAGATATCACTAAACAGGTGACCGACCGTCTGCATGAGGAATTCATTCCTTTTGTCCTACTCGATTCTTA
>CALJCU010000182.1 GCA_938023885.1 uncultured Prevotella sp.
AATGACAGAAGCCAACAATCTTGCTTCTTATATTATTCTTCCATACCCAATAGAGAGTAACAAGCTCAGAATAGAACTTGTTAAGGTGGTTGATATTCTCACCCTCCACACTTAGGTCATTGCCCTTGAAAAGTCTTATCGTATCCGTCTCATACAAATGATACTGTTCTATCTGGGCATCATCGTGATAGGTCTGCCAAATAATCAGGTCCTTCATATTGCATGTTTTATATTAGTGTCTTGAAATAGTTTATAGTTTTGATAAGTCCCTCCTCCAATGATATCTTTGGATGCCAGCCACCAAGCTGTCGTTGTGCTCTTGATATGTCAGGACATCTTCTATTGGGATCATTTTCCGGTAGTGGCCGGTACACGATGCCGCAAGAAGAATGTGTAAGTCTTTGAATCGTTTCAGCCAGATTTTTGATGGATCTCTCATCCGGATTACCGATGTTTATAGGGCTGTTTCCGCTGCTATCACTACTCATAGTCCTGATCATACCCTCAATCAGATCATCTATATACATAAATGACCGTGTTTGCGTTCCATCCCCATTGATCGTCAATCTTACACCTTTTAAAGCTTGAGCAATAAATGTTGATATCACTCTTCCGTCATCAACACGCATATTGGGCCCATAAGTATTGAATATGCGAATAATCCGCGTGTCTACGCCATATATACGATGATAGTCTGAGAAAAGCACCTCCGCACCGCGTTTGCCCTCGTCATAGCAGCTACGCGGTCCGTTGGGATTGGCATTGCCATAATAATCCTCGCGCTGAGGCGTCTCCATTGCATTACCATACACTTCACTGGTTGAGGCGAGTAATATGCGTGAATGTTTCTCTTTCGCAAGTTCTAAAAGATTGATACTACCGATGACGCTTGTCTTAAAGGTTTTCACCGGATCCTTCTGATATTGTATAGGTGACGCAGGACAAGCGAGATTGTAAATCTCATCTACATCGCCATCTATGTGCAAAGGCTCGGTTACATCATGAAGAATAAATTCAAACGGAGAATCTTGTATAAACTGCTTTAAATTTCCTTCTTGCCCTGTTGACAGGTCATCAATGCAGATGACTTGTTTATCATCAGCAAGTAATCTTCGACATAGGTTAGAGCCGACGAAACCGGCTCCACCTACAACTAATATCCTTGGTTTATATTTAGATTCTATCATCAATAAAAGAATTATAAAACGAAGGTTCCAATGTAAGATACTCCATTAATAATCAAGAGTAATGTGTATGTCTTCTTTTCAAGATAAGAAACATCAATTAATGTTTCGTTTCCATTTATTTCATTTTCTATATTATATGAAACAATTTGGTTGTTGTTATCTATTATATATATACAGACGTTCGTCTCATCTGTTAACCATCGAAAATGCAAGCGTTCTTCTTCAATCCATGTTAATGGTAGATGTGTATACCTAGCCGGAGCTCTCTGCATACCACGGGTTGAATTCTTAGATGTGGTATATGAGATATAGGATCTCTGTGGACTGGCTATTTTCGCATAAGTCCAATTAGCAATTATGCATAGGCATAAAGTAATAATTATAGGAAGTTTTTTCATATGATTTTGTTTTATTACGCTGCAAAGATAGAATATTTTGGCTTATTTTCAAAGAAAATATTGTTCCAAAGTATTGTCATCTTGTTCCAATATGTTGTCTACTCCTAATAGCAACGTTTAGCATTGTTTGAGATATATTGCCTTTTAGCAATAGAATGATGAAATCAAACGTGATGGAAAAGTTTTTCGCTTTGATTGTCATTAGCTTAAAAAGTATTTTGTAACTTTGAAAAAATATCAGCATGAAGAAAAAAATACTTGCGATTATAAGCCTAAGCCTCATCCTATTGTCGACATTGACGTCATGTTCTGACAGAGGTAATAAGACCATTGAAGAGCTGGATAGCCTTGCCGATCATGAACCTCTGACTGTTCTTAAACGAATAGATCATGAGAACTCTATTTCCTTGAGTAAGTATGAGAAAATGCGTCTCAGCCTTATCAAGTATAAGGCTGAGGATAAATTATTCGTCCTCCACAAATCCGACAACACTATCAACCATCTCAATGACTACTTTCAGGAATATGGTTCTTTGAACGACAAACTTCAGAGTCTCTACTATATGGGAAGTACCTATCGAGATATGGGTGATTATCCATCCTCCATGATCATGTATGAGCGAGCCATAGAACTGGCAGAAAGTAATACCTTGGGAAATAGAGATTCTCTGACTCTCGCAAATATCAATTCTCAGAGTGCGGAAATTCTCTATCGGATAGGTGATTATAAAGAAGCATTGAAATACGCTACTATATCTTATGAATTACGAAAAGATTTGGGAATAGCTAACATAAGCACTTTTGAAGATATAGGGCGGTTGTCGGAATCGGCTGGTGATATTGCTAAAGCCAGAGAGTTCTATCAGAAAGCAATCATGAGTATCATTGATAATAATGAAGAATGTGCTTATATTGATTATCTTGGAGAACAATTGGGCTTCTTCATCAATAATAAGTTGATGGATCATGCGGAATTTATATATCGTATCATAGCTAAAGATACAACTGCTCAGAAACCTGCCAATGTCTATGCTGCCATAGCATCCTATTTTACAGTACGTCATCATACAGACTCTGCCTTGCAATATGCTATGAAAGCATATAAATTGGAGAAAAGGCTTGGCAACAAGGCTGAGCTCGCCCAGAACATAGCATTCATGGAGAAGACTCGAGGAAATAACAAAATAGCTTTAGAATATGCTATTTTCGCTATGAATTATTACAGAGCTGCACAAAAAGCCATGAACGCAGAGGAAGTGAGCAAGGCAAAGATGCGGCGTTCTCTGGAAGAAATTAGAAAAGCTAGAACTGTGGAACGTGAGAGTCAACAGACTAGGAATATGTACTATATGGTAGGCGTTATATTTGTATTAGTAGTTATTTTGTCAATTTTAATTATGCATCATTTTGTTAATATAAGACGAATAAAGTTGCTGACTGAGATGAAACAGATAAAGGAGGAAAAGGAAGAATTAAAGTCTGAACACACCTCACTACAAAATAAGATACTAGCTGATAAAAAATTACGAGCAGAGACGGCACCGGATGTGGCAAGCGTCATAAAGTTTCTCATGTCTATGTCCGACAGTTCAAAAGAGAAGTTACAACCGGACATGTGGGGCACAGTATTCGATGCGGTTGACAAATTACATCCTAATTTACGGCAGCAGTTACTTAATTATAATGAAGATTTAGAGAATAAGGACCTCATACTCCTATATCTGATGAAGTTGGAATTTAAGCAAGCTGATATTGCGAGGATTATGAAACGTGCACCTTCTGTCATCAGCCGAAAATTTCACAGGATTGAAGAAATGCTAGGAGTACCAACAAAAGAAGCGTTGAGGGACCAACTTCTGCGAGATAGAGTTGAGGGTGATAAAACTAATATCAAGCCAGAGGATTAATACTGAAAAAGCTCACACAATCATACTATCCTATAGTTGATGGTGTGAGTTGTAATATTATTAGATTCCATATCTGCGATGGATATCATAATCTTGTTCGATAAGTTCGCGCTCAAGTTAATCCTTGCCCAGATGAAAGATATAGAGATTATCTGAGTAGTGAGATCTTGCAGAGATATTATAGCTACTCACAAGCATTCTCTGTATTCAAGTTCTGTTTTTATTAGTCAATGACTAAATTATGTTCATCAACATACATCTTTATGATGCCGTTGATGATATGCTTGACATTTGACGGTTTGCCATGCTTGAGATTGAGCAGATCGAGCTGATGACAGAGGTCAGCATCAATCCACACCTGTTTCTCTTTCGGCTTCTTCGCCTTAGAGATGGCTGCAGCTTGCCACAAGTCATCCAGAGTCGTTGAGGGTGACTGGCGATGGTGTGAGGAAGACGGAGCCTTCTTAGTCATGGAGGACTTCGGAGCAGAACCCTTCTCCGTCTCGTTGACCAGAAAGAACGGAACATTTTCCTTCGGCTCTGACTGCTCAGCAGGTTTAGAATCTGTTGGCTTGGTTACCTCTGGCTTTATTGCTACTGGCTTGGGTGCTGTAGCTTTCGAAGTAGCTCGCTTCCCTGCTCGTTTCGGTTTCTTTGGAGTCGTGTCCGGTGTTGAGTTTTCTGAGGCCTTCTTCTCATTCTTTTGAGCCATCAATGCACGGCTCTCCTCGAAGTAGGACTTAAAATCCAGGTCTTCAGGCTCTCCGTTGACTCTCTTGACGTAACCACGGATGTCTCCGTAAATTGTTGGCTTGTCTTTCTTCATAATGAATATGTGTTAGATGTTATACAATGTGATCTTATCTTTTGAGACTGCGCTCATCGTCAATCTCCTCCCAGCGGGAACGGCCACCGACCTCATACTCACGGTTATGACCCATAGAAGCGGCGTTGACGGAGAGCACAGACTGCAGTCGATGCATAAGGGCGCTGTGCTGCTGTACGAAATTCATCGTTCCAACAAAGCCATCCTTGCCCTGCTCAGGACGGATGCCCACCATATTATATTGGTAGTGATCAGCTATGGCCTCGGTTTCCTCACGCAAGACATACTCCTTGACCAGACGACACTTCAAGGCTTCGCGCTCTTTCGGGACATCGTCGGCCCGGTTGCACATTCTGCCTTCTTCCTCCGAGAGTGTGAACTTGACTGGCATATGCCCAACGTTAATGGCCAACTGCCACCGGTCGTTCATCAACTTGTAAAGCCTTACCTTGTCGTAGGGTATCCGCCAGGCAGACTCACCATTCTTGATGCGTTCCTTTATCAGTCGCTTCCGGTATGCCTCATAGATTTCTTTATGGAAGTAGAACGCAGCAAGATGGATGGCGATGTCCTCACGGTACCCTTCAATTTTGGCGCTGCGATACCAAGCTGTCTGCTTGTCCGAGATCTCATGGTCGTAGGTTCTGCCGTCCATAGTCATCCTTATGGCGTACCTTCCGTTGACAGTCCCCACCTGTACGGTGAATAGGTCGCGGTAAACGTCAAGTATGGTCATCCGCTGGTAATGGTGCTCCTCCTTCGGCTGGCAAGACTGCTTATCCTTCGACTTTACCGGCTCGGCATGAACCTGTACTTGCGGACGTGCCTGTGCCTGTGACTGTACCCGCGCTTGTGTTTGCCTCTGTCCCTTAAAGTCAATGATCTCTGCGAGCTTCATCACCTCACTGCCGTTGAGTGCTATCTTCCGGGTATGGTCGACGATGCCGTAGCCACGGACAACTCCGTTGCGGTCTTTCTGAAAGATGATACTGACACCGAACTTGCTCCGCAACTGCTGCAGAAACCACAACAACTGTTGCTGTTCCGTCTTTTCGAGGCGCTTGCCTGAAGCGTCCGTCAGCCGGGCGATGTCACTCTTCATCTGGCGGTCCGGCTTCATCAAGTCTTTCCTGTTCTTCGCACGTTCTGCTTTCTTCTGGGCCTCGTCCTTTGTCCCGGATAGCTTCAGGCTTTGCTCACGGTACTTGAAGAAGATGGCTTTCAACTGCCGGGCTGCATCTTCTCGACGCTCCATCTTCTTCCGGTCGTCCTTGCTGACGGCATTACGTGCTGTCAGGTCGGCAAGGTTAGCCTTAAAGGCCTCCGCGCCACCATGATAGAATATTACTTTGTCGGGCTCTTCCTTATTCTCACCGGTCGTGAAACCGAACTCACGGATGATGTTCATGAGCTGGCCCTCGGTCTGGAAACTGTACGACAGCAGTTCGTTCATGTCCTGGAACTGATCTTTCTGCACCAGCCTATTGAGGCATTCGTTCAGTCGCCGGAAGTCTTGATGGTCGGAGAGCAGCGTGCCGTTGGGCTTGACTCTCGTGCCGAGGATATGCACGTGGTTGTTCTCCGTGTCGCGGTGGAAGTAGAAGAAATAAGAACGGACAGAGCATAGTGGAACTGTAAGCGGGTCGACTTGCTGTTGCCGAATGTGTTGGAGTGATCCTGTAGGTATTGCCCCACCTCATGAGCAGCGTTGGCACCGATGCCATGAAGTGTGTCCAGAACATGCAGGAAGTTGCCATCGATGTTTGCGGCTCCTGCGAGCTCAGTCACACCTGCCTCGACTTTCTTTTCATTATAGTCCGCACCGGGAAACAGACCTCCCGATACGGACCTTAGTTTTGTAATTAGCATGGTTGATTATTTATTCGGGTTATTACGATGGTTACCAACGATCGTCTTGGCTTTCTTCCATCTCGCAGAGGACTGGAGGCGAAAGGACTGGAGCGAGTTCGATATATTCTTCCGTTCATTCTTTATATCATTAGTCAATGGATTCTGCCCGGACAAAGCTTGTGCATTGACATGATGTGCAATCTGGTTGA
>CALJCU010000183.1 GCA_938023885.1 uncultured Prevotella sp.
CACCCTCGTTGGTGCTAACAGTAGGATAATGGAGGGGCAGAAGTTCACCACCTTGTTCATAGACGAGGCAGCACAGGCACTGGAGGCAGCCTGCTGGATCGCCATCCGCAGGGCTTCGAGAGTCATCCTGGCGGGCGACCACTGCCAGCTGCCGCCGACGGTAAAGAGCATCGCCGCTCTGCGGGGAGGATTAGGGAAGACACTGATGGAACGCATCGTGGAGAACAAGCCGGAAGTGGTGACGCTGCTGAAAGTGCAGTATCGCATGAATGAGGAAATCATGCGTTTCTCGTCCGACTGGTTCTATGGCGGACAGGTGGAGGCGGCTCCGCAGATCAAGTACCGAGGCATCCTCGACTATGACAACCCGATGGTATGGATAGACACCTCCGACGAGGCGGTGACGTCCGCCTACGGCCTTGCCGCAGATGAAAGCCAAACGCCTTTCCCCCTGTCTGGTAAAGACCAGGAAGACGCTTTCCACGAGCAGTTTGTCGGTTCTTCTTTCGGCCGCATCAACAAAGGAGAAGCAGAGCTGACACTCAAGACATTGAAGGATTATTTCACGAAGATAGGCAGGCAGCGTGTACTGGACGAACGGATTGACGTAGGCATCATCTCGCCTTATCGTGCCCAGGTGCAGTACCTCCGCAGCCTGATAAAGAAGCGGGAGTTCTTCAAGCCTTATAGGAGTCTTGTCAGCGTGAATACGGTTGACGGCTTCCAGGGACAGGAGCGCGACGTGATACTCATCTCTCTTGTGCGTTCCAATGAAGAAGGGCAGATCGGTTTCCTGCGTGACCTGCGGCGTATGAATGTCGCCATAACCCGTGCCCGCATGAAGCTGATAATCCTCGGCAATGCCCGGACAATGACCCGCCATGCCTTTTACAAGAAGTTGTGGGACAGCCTTTCCACAGACTCGTGATGCGCAGCCCGGTTCTTCCCAAGGAAGATGAACCGGATTCACCGGAACGGAAAACCGGTGGTGCGTCGCCTGTACCGTCCTGCCGCATGATACACCTGCAGAAAACAAATGCTCCGGCAAGCAGAACTTGCCGGAGCATTTCATATTGGCAGGATGAACCTTTTATCCGTAGATGATATTCCCGTTCTCGTCCTTGTATTCGTCGAGTCCCTTCTCGTAGGTAGCCATGGCGCGGAGGCTCATGCCCACATTCGAGAAGCCGCCGTCGTGGAAAAGATTCTGCATGGTCACCTTGCGGGTGAGGTCGGAGAACATCACGATACAGTAGTCGGCACACTCGTCAGCACTGGCGTTGCCCAGAGGCGACATACGGTTGGCAAAGTCGAAGAGCTTGTCCATGCCCTTCACGCCGGCACCGGCCGTCGTCATCG
>CALJCU010000184.1 GCA_938023885.1 uncultured Prevotella sp.
GTAGGATGCGAGGATAGGCAAGATGCACAATATGAGGATTTCTATGCGCTTCAAGAAGAATTGAAGACGCTGCGCACTGTGGACGGCAAACCTTACCGGCTCCTGAAGTTCCCCATGCCCGATGCGACGCTCTATGATAGTGAGCGACTCCCCGCTACCTATGCCAACTTCCTCATCATCAATGGCGCCGTCATCCTTCCTGTCTATAATCAACCGGAAAAGGACCAGGCAGCCATCCGCACCGTCCAAGCGGCCTTCCCCAATCGCGAAATCATCCCGCTCGATGCATCGGTCATCGTACGTCAGCACGGTTCCATCCATTGCATCACGATGCAAATACCATCATAAAAAGAATAGCCATGATATTAAAAGTAGGAATCATACAGCAGCATAACACGGAGGACACAGAGGACAACAAGCAGCGGCTCGCAGCGAAATGCAAGACGCTCGCCCAACAAGGCGCCCGGCTCATTGTCCTGCAGGAGCTGCACAACAGCCTTTATTTCTGCCAAACAGAGGATGTGGACAAGTTCGACCTCGCCGAGCCCATCCCCGGGCCTTCGACCGAGTTCTTCGGAGAGATTGCGAAGGAGTGTGGTGTTGTCATCGTCGCCTCACTCTTCGAGAAGCGTGCTGCGGGTCTCTATCACAACACGGCAGTGGTCATCGAGCGTGACGGATCGATAGCCGGCAAATACCGTAAGATGCATATCCCCGACGACCCCGCTTACTACGAGAAGTTCTATTTCACACCCGGTGACCTCGGCTTCCATCCCATCGACACCTCTGTAGGCCGTCTCGGCGTCCTCGTATGCTGGGACCAGTGGTACCCTGAGGCAGCACGTCTCATGGCCCTGCAAGGCGCCGAGATGCTCATTTACCCCACCGCAATCGGCTATGAGTCGTCCGATACCCCCGAGGAGCAGGAGCGGCAGCGTGAGGCCTGGACAACGGTGCAGCGCGGACATGCTGTGGCCAACGGGCTCCCCGTCGTCACCGTCAACCGCGTCGGCTACGAGCCTGACCCCAGTAAGCAGACAGGGGGAATTCAGTTCTGGGGATCCAGTTTCGTGGCGGGACCGCAAGGCGGGCTACTCTTCCGTGCGAGCGACACCGAAGAATGTGAACAGATTGTAGATATTGACCTTGCCCGTTCAGAGCAGGTACGTCGTTGGTGGCCGTTCCTCAGAGACCGCCGCATCAACCAGTACGGCGACATCCTCAAGCGGTTCATCGACTAAGCCACAGAAGCATGGTTATCGGCTGATCGTCACCAACCCCTTCCTCTTGTCAGCCTGCACGTCAAGGCGTCCATCCTTCCACCCCAAAATTGATCCATAAGCACTTTATTCGTCATCATGATCAACTCATATAATAAACAGCAGTTCCTCTCTGAGCTCCGGCATACCATTGCAGAGAGCCAGATCTATACCGACAGCCTCCGTACCTTTGCCTGGGGTACCGATGCCAGTTTCTACCGCATGACTCCGCAGATTGTCATCCGCACGAAGAATGAACAGGAGGTACAGGCGGCTTTCCGGGCCTGCAAGAAATACGCTATCCCGTTCACACTCCGCGCCGCCGGCACATCACTCTCCGGGCAAAGCTGCACCGACTCTGTGCTCATCGTGGCAGGCAAAAGCTGGGAGAAGTTCCGGCTGGATGATGACAAGAACGCTATCACGCTTCAGCCCGGTATCACGGGAGGACGCGTAAACAACATCCTGAAACCTTACAATCGTGTGTTTCCGCCTGACCCGGCTTCTGTGGGCAGCGCCATGGTCGGTGGCATCGTCGTCAATAACGCCTCGGGAATGAACTGTGGTGTGCATGCCAACAGTGACCACATGTTACTCAGTGCGCGCATCATCCTCACCGACGGTACCATCCTTGATACCGGCAACGAACAGAGCCGTACGGCATTCCGCCAGAGCCATCCCGAGTTTATCCGTAAGATTGAAGCACTGCGTGATGAGGTGCGACAGGACCCGAAACTCACGGAGCGCATACGATACAAATATTCTATCAAGAACGTGACAGGTCTCAACATCCGCCCCCTTGTCGACTATGATGACCCGTTCGACATCATCGCCCACAGCATCGTTGGATCTGAGGGTACGCTTGCGTTCCTCTCCGCCGTCCGGATGAAGACTCTGCACGAATATCCTTACCGAGCCTCCGCCATGGTGTATTTTCATACCATGGAAGAGAGCTGCAAGGCTATCGTCGCATTGAAACAACTGAAAGCTGACGAGGATGACATGGCGATGACCAATGAGGATCTCAAGGTCAAGAGCGCAGAGATGCTCGACTATCTGTCATTGCAGAGTGTCAGCGACCCCGTCTTTCTGAACTATAAAAAGGATGTGGACGAAGGCCGCATCGAGGGTGTAGCCAAAGGTGACTATCACAACCTCACCGCTGTTCTCACAGAGACGAAGGCGATCACACAAGATGGACTGCAAGCGAACATCCGACAGATCATGAATACGCTCGCAGGTTTCAACCTCTATGGTCAGCCTGCGTTCACTGATGACCCGGAAGTCTATGGGAAGTATTGGTCCATCCGATCCGGCATCTTCCCGGCAGTAGGCGGTCAGCGCCCCGTAGGCTCGTCCTGTCTCATCGAGGATGTGGCATTCCACATGCAGGACCTTCCGCATGCAACGGTGGATCTGCAGCAGCTCATTGCGCGTCACGGCTATAAAGATGCCTGCATCTACGGTCATGCCTTTGAAGGCAACTATCATTTCATCCTCAATCAAAGTTTTTCCACGAAGAAAGATGTGGAACAGTACCGGGACATGATGCAGGACGTCGTGAAACTCGTCGTAGGCAAATACGACGGATCATTGAAGGCAGAACACGGCACGGGCCGCAACATGGCACCGTTCGTCAAATACGAATGGGGCGAGAAAGCCTATGGCGTGATGAAACAGTTGAAGGACATCTTCGACCCCGACCATATCCTTAACCCGGGTGTCATCTTCAATGATGATCCCGAATGTTTCATCGAGCATCTCAAACCACTGCCTGTGCTCCACTACGACCTTCAGACACGCGGAGAGACAGAAGGCGGTCATCTGGCAGGGTCCACGATGGATGAGATGGTTCAGGGCGTCCAGAAAGCAAACCGCTGCATCGAGTGCGGTTTCTGTGAGATCAACTGTCTGTCGTGTGGCTTCACGCTCTCTTCAAGGATGCGCATTGCGGCCCGGCGCGAGATGGTCCGTCTCCAACAGACAGGAGAGAACCCGCAACGCCTCGCAGAGATGAAGAAAGAATACCGTTATTTCGGGGAACAGACTTGTGCCACGGACGGACTCTGTGCCACGTCCTGCCCGATGAACATCAACACGGGAGACCTTACCCATCTGTTGCGCCAGCTCTTCATGGACTGCCACCCGGGACAACGTGCCGTCGGACAGGCTGGAGCCGATCATCTCAGTGCCGCCAAAGACCTTGTCAGAGGGGCCCTCTGTGCCGCTTCTCTCGGCAGGAACGTTCTCGGCACATCAGCCATGAAGAAAGTCTGCAAGGGCATCCATCGGCTCGGCATCCCCCAGTGGTCCACAGCCATGCCCGGAGCCATACGCAACCCGTCTCAGACGGGACTGAACCAACAGCCGTCACCGTTGAAGGTGGTCTACCTCCCGAGTTGCATCAACCAGGCCATGGGCCTGACGAAAGGAGCTCCCGTCAGGCAGCCACTCGTCAAGGAGACTTGTGACCTGCTCCATAAAGCAGGCTACGAGGTTATCTTCCCGAAGAACATGAAGAACCTCTGCTGCGGACAAATCTGGGAGAGTAAAGGTATGGCGGATATCGCTGACCGTAAAACGGCAGAGACAGAGCAGGCGCTCTATGATGCCAGTGAAGGCGGTCGGTGGCCCGTGCTCTGCGACCAGAGCCCGTGCCTGCACCGACTGAAGAAAATGATCACCCGCGTGAAACTCTATGAGCCCGCGGAGTTCATCCTCACATTCCTGGCGGATAAGCTTACGTTCCATCCCATCGGCCGCCCCGTTGCCATCCATCTGACATGCTCCACGCGTGAGATGGGGCTCAGCGACACGATGCTCAAGGTGGCACGGATGTGTACCCATAATGTCTTCGTGCCGGAAGGCATCGGCTGCTGTGGCTTTGCCGGTGACCGTGGATTCTCACGGCCAGAGCTCAACGACTGGGCCCTGAGGTCACTACACGGGCAGATTACGGAGCACCGCATCAAGCGGGGCTATTCCAACAGCAGAACATGCGAGATAGGACTGGAGGCGCATGCCGGCATCCCCTACATGAGCATTGTCTATCTCGTCAACGAATGTACAGAGTTGTAGAACGCATCGGGGACAGAAATGTAATGTTATGTTCGCCTATCTCCCGAGGGATCTTAGAATGTCACTTGGACTATACGGATTTTTCCGCCTTCTGCGAATGAAGCTGCCTGTCATTTCCCGGCAGCTTCTGTTGCCTTACTAATATGGCAATGAGCGCCAAGAGAGCAACATATTTGAGCGAACGTATCATGTTGTCGATTTTTTGCAAAGATAGTAATATTATTCTTGACACAGTGATCAACCGGCTTCCATTTTGCCAAGGACCACGCGCTGAGCTTTGCCTACAACGGCATCTACAATCACGACAATGTCGACAGCCGGCAGACCGGCAACATTGCAGGCAACGCACTGACACGCAGTCACAGCCTGTTGCAGAACCTGCGCGCCGACTATGAGCTGCCCTTCGGACTGACAACCTCAGCCGAGATGACCTTTTATGAGACCCCCGAACATCAGACTCTCGCCAGTACCATGCCGACGGGATCACTGCGCTACGAGGTGGAAAACCGGCAGCGGGTGAACCGTTGGAAGTTCTCGCTTGCCGAAGAGCACAGTCTGGGTAAGGCATGGCACGTCAACTACGGTGTTGTCTACACCACAAGCATCAACCACGGGTCGCAGACCTACTCCGACATAAATACCCCAACTCGAGGCTTCCGCAGCCGTGGAATACTACCACTCGCCCTCATGGAAGAAATGGACGGCATATCCCACGATGAACCTCACCTTCCTGTCTTCTCCGGGACGATCGTAGGCAACCCGAAGCCGTGGACACCAGTCGATTCAAATAACAGACATCATGAAACATCTCGTCCTTCTTCTCTTTCTCCCCATGCCGCTGCTCGTCCATGCCGGCGACAACATCGTCAAGGGAGACTCCTGTCTTGCCGTTTACGGTATGGCACAGGCTCTCCGCCTGCTACAGCCCGACTCCACGGCGATGTTCCTCTGCCATCGTGGACTGGCTGAAAGCTTTTATGGCATGAAAAACTATACCGCTTTCCTGTCTCATTTTGAAGAAGCTGTGAGATACAATTTTGCTTCCCTCACTTCCTATTATTATGCTGCAGTTTGTGCTGAGGCAACAGGCGACAAGGACAGTGCGTGCAGATGGCTGTCAACCTTTATCAAACTGGCGGAGAAGGAGGCGGAGCCGACGGAAGAGCTGAGGAAGCTGTTGACTGACGCGAAAAAAAAGACTGTGACGACCCCCTCCATTCCTCCCAGTCACCATGAAAATGAAGCCGTATCACGATTTTAGTCAGTTTCTATTACAATGATGTCTTCTGTTCTATTACAATGATGTCTTCTGTCGAACGACGAACGATTGGGCGGCGTTCGTCAGAAGATCGTGTGGCGTTCGTCAGAAGATCGTGTGACGTTCATCATGCCTTACGGGACGGCCCTGATGCCTGGAAGAGATGGCAAGAGTCAGGAGAAGCTTCTGACCGTTAATGGCCATGCTCTCATCCACGACCATTGCGGACTTCCTGTTCTTGCATGGCTGATCCTCCTGACAGACGGAAAGACCAGGTTCCTTCACCAGGTTCTCTACGGTATTGTAGCACGGAGCTTTCCCGAAGTGTTGCTGCTGCAATATTGGAACATCAAAAAATAATCGAAGGAGCACAGGTCCTGCATCAGGAGGTTGAACAATCTCCAATTACGCATTCTTCTAATAAGCAAGAAGAAACAGATACTCTGCCTATTAGTCCAGAAAAGACAGCAGAAAAATTAGTAGCTATGAGAGACATAGAAAAAAATTGCAGAAAAAGATGAAGGAGGCAAAAACATCATCTCTCACAAAGATATCGTCATCTGAAAGATTCCCTTTGCAAGTTGTTTTTGTATTATTCTTATGGCTAACGAATGTACATAATCCTTGATGCAGTGCTGACCAGTTAACATAGCACACGCCTCCTGCTATATCGGCAGTGGGGAATAAAAGCCTCGAATCGTCAAAATCTGCTATAAAAGCGATCCTTTTATCATTGAGCATTTCCTCACGGAAATCGTCAAGCCCCTTTCCACCAGTATACCATTTTGCAGGCATAATCATTGAGATATAAGATGGTTTCATCTTCTTTGCTATGTCAACAAACCTTTGGTAAACAGCTACGGCACTACTTCCCGTTCCCCCTCCATCCATCACCTGGTACGGCGGATTTCCTATAATAGCGTTTCAAGGAAGTCCACCGTCACCGTCAAGGGTCACTGTGAGAAAATGTTGCAGTACGACATCAGCTATACGACCATGATCAGTTAATATATAAAGACAACTTCAAAAGAAAGAACATCATGGTTGACAAATTCAAAGATTTTCTCGTGCAATCAAACATGGCCGAGAACACCATCACAGCGTATATCTACGCAGTGAAAGACTTCAAATCTCAGTACAAAGGCGTGACGAAGCAGAACCTGCTGCTCTACAAGGCACATCTCATCGAGACGTTCAAGCCTAAGACCGTGAACCTGCGGATTCAGGCTATCAACAAGTATCTGGACTTCATACACAGACCACAGCTGCGCCTAAAATCAGTAAAGGTGCAGCAGCGCACCTATCTGGAGAACGTCATCAGCAATGCTGACTACACCTTCCTGAAAAACAAGTTGAAGAAGGAGAAGAACCGGGAATGGTACTTCGTGGTACGCTTCCTTGCAGCAACCGGCGCAAGAGTCAGCGAACTGGTGCAGCTGAAAGTAGAGCATGTAAACGTGGGGTACTATGACCTCTACACCAAGGGTGGCAAGATACGCCGTCTGTTCATTTCCAAGAAGCTGAGGAATGAAGCGCTGGAATGGCTTGCTGCCGACAAAAGGGAAAGCGGCTATCTGTTTCTCAATCGCTTTGGAGAACGGATAACCACTCGCGGCATTGCACAACAACTGAAGAACTTTGCCACGAAATATGACCTGAACACCAAGGTCGTCTATCCTCATTCGTTCCGGCACCGCTATGCCAAAAACTTTCTGGAGAAGTTCAACGACATATCGCTGCTGGCCGATCTGATGGGGCATGAGAGCATCGAAACCACCCGCATCTATCTGCGCCGCACAGCCACTGAGCAGCAAGAGATAGTTGACAAAATAATCACATGGTAAGACTGATAGTCCTTTGCCCGTACAATAATATAATTGTAACAAGGCAAAGGACTATTGATTGGCGCAAGATGCTTCACCCAGATGTGGCAATGGTTCGTAGTACATTAAAAGCAGACTGTCCGTTTGACTTTTGTCTTTCTTATAGCCCTTTCACTGCCGTTGTTGTCA
>CALJCU010000185.1 GCA_938023885.1 uncultured Prevotella sp.
TTATTAACATTGCAACTCCTCTTGATTTGTAAGGATGCTATAAACTAAGATTACAATATATCCGATTATAAAATATATTCGGAGATAGTCGTTCGCTTAGCTGCGATAACATGCTTTTGATCCAGTCCAATTAGGAATAGAGCCACAGTGGGGACATACTCCACCACAGTCAGAGTCAGAGGAACATAAACTATTGCATTTACTTTGTCCTTCAGAAGACCCTCCGCCAAATATGACTTTTAGCTGGTCACGAGTTAACTGCACTCCGTCGAATTCCGGAGATGCTAATTTCATTTTCTTCATGTTTTTTCTTTTAAATTATTAAATACTACATCATGCACTTTGCATGATGGGATATGCATTATTTATTTGCCACTGACCTTCGTGGTGCAAACCGTAGTTTATACTCCACGCTCAGCATGACATAAGAGGGAATACTGTTGTAAAACCGTTCTGTCCTACCCTGCCCATTTACTTCATACGAGTGGTTGGAAAACTGCTGCAGGATATCGTAACCGGTAAGACGGAGCAACAGACGATCGTGGAGCAGACTCTTGTCCAACGATATATTCCAGATCAGATAGTTCGTATTGGCATCACCCGTGCTGTATCCACGACGAGAATACATTCGGAGGTCGGTTGAGATTTTAAGGATCTTCGCCATGGTATAGTTGACCACCGTACCATAATTGAAATCGAAGACGCTGAAGGGTTCGAAACTGTTCATGAGACTTCTGGAGTGGTGCCAGCCGAGGTTCCCTACGAGGGAGGCACGCAGATTGTTCTTTTGGTAAGCCAGCGAAAGCCTGTGTGATAAGTAGATGTTATCCACACTGCTCTGTCCTAAGCCTGCACTGCCGACAGCCATAAAGTCCACATTATGATTGAAGGTAAAGCGGTTGCTGTTTTCCAGATACCATAATCTGCTCTTGTCCAGGGCCAGCGAGATGCCCGCCTCTGCCGTACCCGACCAGTTGCCATTGATGTTTCGTGGCTGGTAGGTATATACTCCCGTGGCCTCCTGATAGAATACGGCATTGCCTACCAGTCCATGGTCAAAGCGCAGCCCCGCGCTTATCTGGTACAATCCCTGGACTTTGGGGAGCCGGTTTTGCAGACGCGCATTGAAACTGTGTGAAACTGACTTTTTCAGTCCGCGGTTGCCGCGGTAGATGAGAAGGGAATTGGAAGTATCTGTGTAATCTACAGCCTGTTCGAGCATTGGCGTGGCCATCTCCATGCCATAGCTCGTCTCGAAGTTCAGACCTGTCTTTTTGCTGTATCTATACGAAACCGTAGGGGTGAACAGCCAGTTGGCAGACCGTGCGACCGTGTCGGACGCTGCACGCTGATAGCTCATCCGCTTTCTTTCAAAAGCGAGGGGGAGGGTTATGTCGAACCGCGTCTTGCGATGATCGTTCTCGTCATCAAAGAAGATCTGCACCACCCCCTGCTGCGTGCGTTTGTGCTCCCTGATACGGTAACTGTTGCCATGGTCCAGAGCCATGGACAGAGAATCATGGCTTGAGGGCAGACCTTGGGTGGCGACATTACCTTCCGGCCTATTGTAGAGCCAGTCCAGCCGGTAGAGGTCATGCGTCTCATGCCGATAATCCTGCCGATAACTGTATTTAAGATTGTAGTTCCAGTTGCTGAGCAGGTGAATATTGTATTCCAGATTGATCCTGTAGTCGTACGAGCGGGACGGCTCCTTGAGGTACTGGTTCTCCTGTTCACTGCGCTGTTCCAGCAGGTAACGCACCATGTAATCCCTCAACATGGTGGAATGTATACTGGTGTAGCCGCCGTCGAGAGTGAGATTGAGATGGTCTCCCCACGGCAGTTTCCTAGTCGCTGTGATGGTCTGGCTCAGCGAGGAGCGGTAACCTGATCCATCTTCTTGCAAGGTCTGTCTGTTGACCCATGATGAATCCTCGTTTCCCGGCTGCGACAGATAGTCTATGCGCTGCCTGTCCGTCGCCTTTCCCATAAACGGGTCATGACCGTAGGTGGAAGAGAAGGACGAATTCAGAACGTCAGTCTTGATGTACTGCCACATGGTATAGGAAGAAATATAAAAAGGTCGTTGTATGGTCAGTTCATTGGTAGCGAGCGCAAACAATCCATCTAACTTATTCTTGCTGGCAGATACCGTGTAATTTTCGTGAGTGGGGAGAAACGTTGTGGTAAGGCCATTGGTTTCATTGTTCAGCGAACGCCATTGCACATTTCCGCCCAGTTCATTCCTGACCGTCTCCTCCTGGTTGGCCACCATCCAGTTCATTCCCACGCCTTTGCTTGTCAATACCCCGTTGCTGATATTCGACTTGCTCCACTCTCCATCGGAGCCCGGGCGCAGGTAATCGTTCAGGTTGTTCATGGTGCCATAAAGCGAAAAGCGGGAATGGGGTGTATATCTTAGGCCAAATATCCGCCCGGAATAGCGCTCGTGCGTGCCCCCACCTATCTCGGCGTTGGCGATGTATCCCTGGGCATACTCCTTCTTCAGCCTGACGTCCATCACAAACTCCGGCTTGTCGGCATTAAACCCTAAGTAGCGGCTCTTGTCTGTTGTGCGGTCATAGAAACTTACGTTCTTGACGACATACGCCGGCAAGTTCTTCAGGGCGATGCTCTTGTCCGACTTAAAGAAGTTCTCTCCCTGCAACAGCAGGTTGTCTACCTTCTTCCCGTTCATATAGATCTCGCCCTGAACTGTCAGTTTCACTCCCGGCATCTGCCGTACCAGTTCGTCCAGCATGGAACCATTAGGCAGTTTAAAGGCATCTGCATTGTAGATAAGGGTGTCATTCTTATAGACAAACTTGATCTTCGTGGCCTTTATCTCTACCTGGTTTAAATCTATTTCCCTGGAAATCCTCCGTTCCATGTAGTGAAATGGGGCATCAAAATATTCGTTGCGAGCTATATATTGTATGTTGATATCCACATAGCAACTTTCATAATCAGGGTGTTCAGCCTTGATGATGTATCTACGAGGTACGGCAGGTATAGTGAATTTGTAATACGAATCCATATAACTCTTGTCTTCGTTAAAATAACTTACCATCTGACTATCTACGGCTACACTATCCGCAGTCATCAGCGTGATCTTCACATCTCGTATTCCCCCGTTTGTGAAGCCATCTTTCACATGTCCCCACAACGCCACATTCTGGTTGTCTGAATAAGCCGAGCTTACAGCAAAGATACTCACAATAAGTGCAAACAAAATTCGATACATATACTTTGTTATTTAGTTATTAGGTATCTTAAGTCTTCAATATCGTATATGGTTGGCAATTCAAAACCATTTACAAATAATGTAGGAGTTGCCATTATTCTATAATGCTCACAGAAATATGCCATTTGCTTGGCATTGTTATAATTCTGTGAAGAATATTGGTCATGGATTCCGTAAATCTTTCTAAGTATAGAGAGATCCTGTATTTTGTTTTTATACCATTTTGAGAAAACGTCTTCCATATTGGCTCCATCGTAGTACAGGGTTAAGAAGTAATCTACAGGAGTATGTGTATAGTATTCTTGGTCTGGATCTGATATAAATATAATTTGTAGTTTTATATCCTTATTAAATTC
>CALJCU010000186.1 GCA_938023885.1 uncultured Prevotella sp.
TGACAGGCAGATGCAAAATCCAAATGGTCCATTTTGCTCCGAAATATTGTTTGGGAATCATCCCGTAATGGTGGGGGAACTTGCTCCGAAATATGCAGAGTTTTACAAATATTATGCGTAATATTGCACTTGCCGGTTGACTCTTTAGACATATATCATACAACATTTGACGTTTAATCTTCTTCATAGTCAAAGGAAAGTAGTACCTTTGCGATAATCAATTCTATAGCATATGGACTTCAAAGAATTAGCAACCAAAAGGTTCTCTGTTCGAAGATATACGGATGAGCCTGTCAGCAAGGCTGACATCGAGTATATCATGGAATGTGTAAGACTGGCGCCTTCTGCCCATAACATGCAGCCGTGGAAGTTTCTGCTTATTACCTCTGAAGATGGCAAGGCTAAGATTCGGCAGTGCTACAACCGCCCCTGGTTCGCTCAGGCACCGATGTACGTATTGGCAATGAAGAACACAAACGGCTGTTGGGTACGGCCTGATGACAGTAAGCTCCATGGCGACATTGATCTGGGTATCGCCGTTGAACATCTCTGCCTCGCTGCCGCTGACCGTGGTCTTGGCACATGCTGGGTGTGCAACTATGATGTTGCAGCTGTCAAACGCCTCTTCCCTGTTGAGGGCTTTGAAGTTGTAGCTATCATCCCTGTCGGTCACATATCTCCTGACTGCCCCCATCCTGACAAAGTTCGCAAAGACATCCATGAAATAGTGGAAGAAATATAATGATGGTCAGAACAATAATACTGTTCGTGGCGCTTTCCGTCGTGACCTTCGTTTACGGTCAAGGCAAGCAAGACTTTTGGCTCGGTGCTGATATTAGTGGTACGACAGAGTTAGAAGCACATGGAGAAAGACTCTACAACCGTAAGGGTGAGATTCGTGAAAACACGGCACTTATGCATGAGCTCGGACTCAATACCGTGCGTCTGCGTGTGTGGGTTAATCCCCGTGGCGGATTCTCAGGAGCTCAAGACGTTCTTGAGATGGCAAAACGTGCCAGGTATTATGGAATGGCAATCATGATTAACTTCCATTACAGTGATCGGTGGGCAGACCCCGGAAAGCAAACGATGCCGGCTCAATGGCAGTATCTCTGTTTTGATGAGATGAAAACAAAACTGTGGGAGCATACGCATGACGTACTTCAACTGCTGAAGGATAACCACATTGATGTAAAATGGGTACAAGTAGGCAACGAGACCACGCACGGCTTCCTCTGGCCCATGGGAAAGGTGGAGGATAACATGGATCAATATGCGGGACTGACTGAGGCGGGTTATCAAGCCGTGAAATCTGTCTACCCTGATGCGAAGGTTATCATCCATCTCGACGGAGGCTGTGACCAAAAGCGCTATGACTTCATCTTCGACGGCCTAAAGAAATATGGCGCTTAT
>CALJCU010000187.1 GCA_938023885.1 uncultured Prevotella sp.
AGTTCGGAATGATGGCGCGCTCCGAAGCCAAGGCGCGCATGTTCTCTGTGCTTCTTTTTCAGTGGATTGCTTCGAGCTATGAGATCCCGTCGGCAGCGATGCGCGGTTTCGGTCATTCGCTGAAGCCCGCCTTGCTCACGATCTTCGGCACTTGCGTGCTCCGGCTGGTCTGGATTTTCGTTATCTGGCCAATGTGGCCGGGGTTCCGCCATCTTATGTTCTGCTATCCTATCTCATGGGTTCTTACGGGTGTCCTGGTTGTCAGTCTGTTCTACTACTACTGGCGCAAATACTTGTCAGCGTAGGTCCAGCTTGCGCCTCCTATCCTTACAGTTCTTATTTTCTTTCCTGTCAATTCCCAACTTCTGCCTCCAGTCGCTCCATCACAGTTCCGTGAGCTGGTAATCGTCCTTCTCAAAGCCATAGCCCGTCACCACTGTCCTGATAGAGTGTGAAGCGGGCATCGGCATCTGGGAGGACCTACACCGTGACGGATTTGTCTTGCGGTCAGTGAATGTGATGGCCTGGATGGAGCAGTCGGTCTTGAAATGTAGCATTGCAGGTCCTAGTGTCCTGAAGACCGGTGGCTCAGAGTTTCCTGGTGGCGCCTTCCGTCTCAGGGGCCAGGTGCGGAGCGCCGGGTTGTAACGCTGCCGGACACGGTGTAACTATGAATTTTCTGAGGGAGATAATCTGTCGTTGCGGGTCGGTGTAGTGGCTGTCGTTCCATTTGCGGATGATAGCATCAGCCTTTTGCAGTCCCTTCACATCGTGTCCCTCATAGTAGAAAAGAAGGTGAGAGAGAGGCAGGAGGAGGTTGTTGGGTTTCAGTCGCGGCAGGACTTTCAGCAGTTCCTGTCTGGGAAGGGAGGCATCTTCGCCCAGGGCGAGCAGGGCTGCGTAGAACGCGAAGTGATAGTGGGCTTTGTCATTGGACAGGAATGTTTTGCAGTTCTTAAGGGAGGCCATGAGTTGCTTAATCTCATTGATGATGATATCTCTTCCATCTTTTCTCGTGTTGTTCTTGTCTACGAGTAGAGCAATCGCTTTCTTGGCAAGAGTGGTTGTGTCTTTGTCGACGTTCTCCGACTTCTTTATTTTCACATCAACCGGCTCCACATATTGTGGTTTGATGCTCACAGCAGCAATAGCTACATTGGGGAGCGACACGATAAGATATTGTCCACGCTTTCCCGGAAGTTTCTGAACGACACCAGTGATACCCTCAAAGGGACCGTCCATGATCTTCACCTTACTGCCTTTATCAATATTGAGCTCTTCCGGTTTATAATAGGTGAGCTGCACGCCTTTGACATCGTTCAGTTTCCGGAAGTTGTCCATGTCGGTATCCCGTACCTGAACATATTGAAGCGTTCCACCGCTCATGACATGACTTTTGAGGAACATGTAGCTTTTCAATCGGCTGTTGTTCCGGTAATCCAGCAGTTCCTTCCTTCCTCCTTTCACAAAGACCAGTCCCGTGATGGCCGGTAAAAGCTGACGTGTCTTCTTCCCGTGATATTTACGCAGGCAGTAGCGCATGGGGATATAGGTACAGAATCCTCTGGACGAGAGTTCCTCCTGTATTTCCATCTCTTTGCGATAGCTTACTGCGAAGACATACCAGTGTCTTATCAGTGCATCTTTTTGTGGCTGTGTCATTGTGTTTATCCTTTATTGTACAGTAGATCTGATTATTTCAGATAGTCATTCATAGCCTTACCCACGCAGCTATTAGGCATCTGGATGTGGAGCATGGCACAGATAGTTGGGGCGATATCGGTAATATGAGCCTGAGCAGAGGTCTGTCCGTGTGGCACATGCCATCCATACATCACGAAAGGGATATGGGTGTCATACGGATTCCATTCAGCGTGTGTCGTACCGATATATTTCTCTGATCCGTCCACGTTTTCCCATCCGGCTTTCGGAACGATGAAGATGTCGCCGCTGCGGCCCTTAAGGTAGCCGTTGACAATCATCTCCCGGATAGGCTGCGGCACAGTCGTTGTAAGTACTTTCTCACAGTCGACAGCATAGAGGATACTGTCGTTGGCAAGGAGTTTATTGCATACTGTAGCCTTGACCTGCTCCATCGACTTACCGGATTTGGAGGTGCCTTCCTCATTGATGTATATCCATCCGCCATTCTTTTTCTTGATGACGGGTGTGAAGCCGAGCTCCTGTTCGAGAGCCGTTTCAATAGGCTTGAGCGTGTTCCAGAGTTCCAGTCCTCCGGCCATCATGTGGTGTTGCTTCAGAAGGTTGTGGTTGTGAGAAGCTCCGTGGTCTGCGGTGAGGAAAAGGAGCCACTGCCCTTTGCCTACTTTCTCATCAAGGATCTGCATGAACTGAGCGAGCTGGCGGTCGAGTTCCATGTAGACATCGCTGTTCTGCTGTCCGCGAGTACCATATTTATGTCCGATGGCATCTGTCGAGGAGACACTGATAGCAAGCAGGTCGGTGATAGAGTCCTGTCCGAGCTGCTCGTTGTCGAGTGCCGCCTCTGCCATCTGGAACGTCTTCGTCACGCCGGCTGCTGACGTCTTGATGTCTGTGCCAGGTTTCGAGCCGATTTTCTTATTGGTGGCTTTCACCCAGTCGGGCAGCCGGTTCATATAATAAGTGGAGGTGATAAAGTGTCCTGCAGAGGTATCCCACCAGTAGGCAGCATCGGCACCGTGACCGGCAGGAAGGATGGCGGCCCGGTCCTTGAGGGCGATGCCGATGACCTTTGCCTTACAATCGGTGGCCATCTTCAGTACGTCGCCGATGCCGGAGGCGAGGAGGTTGCGTGGTGACATCTTACCTTCGTCACTGTTGGAGCCTACAGCCTTCACTGTTGGGTCATCACAACTGTAGATCCATCTGCCGTGGAGGTAGAAGTTGTTCGACACGATACCCGTGAGGGCGGGCACACTGCCTGTGTAGACACTGGTGTGTCCTACGGCTGTCACTGCAGGCAAATAGTTGATGAGTGTATTCTCGAAACTGTAGCCTTTGTCCAGGCCGTCGGTACCATATTGGTTGTAGTAGTAATAGAGGTAGTCCCAGCGCATCTGGTCTATCACCAGTCCAACGACGAGTTTCGGCCGTTGGATCTGTGCCATGGCTCCAAGGGCAATGACGCTCAACAACAATGTTGACAATGTCTTTTTCATGCTTAATGTGAGATTGATGTTTAAGTTACTTAGTCACCTGAAAAATTTCTATTACCTGTGACGGGAGGCTCTCAGCATTGTTGCCTTTCGTGAGGGCAGCGACAAAATAGGAACCTGTATCAGACAAGGTTATCTTGTTGTCGTAAACGGCACGAATGAACACTGCTTTACCGTCAACAACCTTATATACCGCATAGTAACAACCGCTCACAGGGCTCCACGAAAGTGTCATGCCGTCGGCATGGAGGTCTTGTGGGGCAGCCGGTTTCTCTTCTGTCCCTTGACCGAGATAGGGCGGCAATGCGGGGTAGAGGAAGTGGGAGGCGATGACACGGTTGATATCCACAGGGTTCTTCATGAGCCAGTAAGCACTGTAGAGAGCAGCTCCCGACACCCGTCCGTTGGCCCGTGCAGAATCGATCTGTGTGCCGAGGTCGTGGGCATTGCGATAGAACGGATCCTTTGCCTGCGCGTCAAACCGGTAGAGGGCATAGCCAATGAGCAGTTTCGTCTTAATCGTGGCGTTCTCGGAAAACCATTTGAGGCGCGGCAGGAACCAACGTTCCGTGCTCCAGTAAAGTTGTGGGATGACGACATCGCACCAGTTACGCTTAGACCATTGAGCGATATCGGCATACATCGTGTTGAAGTTGTTCTCGTAGTTGCCTTGTGGAGAGATGGAGAAGACGGCATTGGGGCGTATGGCTTTAATGGTGTCATGCATGGAGGCGATGAGCGAGTCGACCATCGCACGGCGAAAGTCGGTGATAGAAGCGAAGCCCTTACCGTAACGGCGATATTCTGCTTCATCTCTCATCTTCTCACTCTTCAGAAGGGCGGGATAGAAATAGTCGTCGAGATGGATGCCGTCGACATCGTATTTCCGCAGCAGGTCGGCGACGATGCTACAGACGCGCTGGCGTGTCTCTGGCATGGCGGGGTTGTAGACACGCATCATGCGGTAGTCTTTGACGAGGTTCTTTGGGATCTTTGGGGCGAGCTTGGCAAAACGTTCGCCGGCATGTTGTTTCTGGTCTACCCGGTATGGATTAATCCAGGCATGGAACGACATGCCGCGACGATGCGTCTCATCAATGACCCATCGTAGCACATCGTAGGACGGTGCTCTGCCGCGGTAGCCCGTGACATACTGGCTCCAGGGTTCATAAGGAGAGTCGTAGAAAGCATCAGCCTTCGGACGCACTTGGAAGTAGACGGTGTTGATGTTGAGTCTCTGAAGGGTGTCGAGTATCTGGTCATACCATGCTTTCTGTGCCATCTCGCTGAAATGTTCGCGTGGCCAGTCGATGCCGCCGATGGTCGCCACCCACACGGCGCGCACCTCCTTTGGCGGCATGACGGCGATTGCCTTGGAAGAATCCCTTCGCGCCGTCTGCGTAGGGAGTGTGCTGTTGTTGTCTCTGACGCTCTTCCTGGTCGTTCCGCATGATGCCGCAAGCACCACGGTTGTTGCGAGAAGAAGGTGCCGGATGATAGAAGAATATGTCATTTGAGGATGATCCGTAATATTCTGCATGCAAAGGTAACACTTTATCTGCAAACGGCATGTTACAATGGGATGAAAATATAAGGATGGAAATATGAGGATGAAGAAAAGTCTGTTTTTCTTTTGTACTTTCGAAATAATCACTTAAATTTGCAGGATATAAGCAAAATGCATTCTTCTATGGCAAAGTATTTGGATCCGAAAGCAGATTTGACATTCAAGAGGGTCTTTGGTGAGCACAAAGACCTGATGATCAGTTTCCTTAACGCTTTGCTGCCTTTGGGGGACGGCGAGGAGGTAAAGAGTATTGAATATCTCCCTCCTGAGCTGGTGCCCGACTCTCCTCTGAAAAAAGACACGATAGTGGACGTGCGGTGCACGGATGAGCAAGGTCGCTCGTATATAGTAGAAATGCAGATGATATGGACTCCCGAGTTTATGAAACGGGTGCTGCTCAATGCTACGAAGGCTTACTCAAGGCAGCTTGACAAAGGCGGGCACTATGAAGACTTGCAGCCGGTCTACTCGCTGAATCTTGTCAATGACACGTTTCGTGAGGATACCGACGACTACTACCACGACTATGGGGTGATGGACATTAAAAAACCCGATGAGACTATCGACGAGATGCATCTGATATTCATCGAGCTGCCTAAGTTCAAGCCTCATTCTTTCCATGACAAGAAGATGATGGTGCTGTGGCTTCGCTATCTCACAGAGATTGACGAGAAGACGCGGAAAGCACCTGAGGAACTGTTGGAGAACCCAGAGACGCGCAAGGCACTCGACATCGTTGAGGAGTCGGCATATACTGACGCTCAGATGGCCGGCTATGACCATTTCTG
>CALJCU010000188.1 GCA_938023885.1 uncultured Prevotella sp.
GCACAAAATACAGTGGGAAGTCGGCTTCAGCGTGGATCACGCAATATACGAAGGAGGACATCTGTCATCTCCTTTGCCACACGACGATGTCAGTCAAGGAGATCGCTTTCAAGCTCGGCTTCCCCAACCTCTCGTTCTTCGGCAGTTATGTCCGCCGCAACTTCGGCATGTCGCCGCTGAAGCTGCGGGCACAGAAAGGGTAGCGCTTGTTTCTGTTTCTTCTTGCTATTCCGGATATAGATGCAGGGAGCAAGTTGAGCGGTGTTTCCCCTACACACATTCCTGGTGTAAGTCAGTGCGATTTTTATAATCTTTCCATTTTGTCCTTTCGATATCGTTAATGCGCCTCGGCCGTGTCGGATTACATTCCTACACCCTGTGCCATCATAGCCTTGGCGACCTTGAGGAAGCCGGCGACGTTGGCCCCTTTCACATAGTTGATGTAACCATCGGGCTGTGTACCGTGTTTTACGCAGTTCTCATGGATGTCATTCATGATACGGTGCAGATAGTTGTCCACCTCTTCGCGCGTCCATTTCAGACGCTCGGAGTTCTGACTCATCTCCAGTCCTGATACAGCCACACCACCGGCGTTGCTGGCCTTCCCCGGACAATAGAGGATCTTGTTGCCCTGGAAGATCTTCACGGCCTCAGGCGTAGACGGCATATTGGCGCCCTCACTCACAGCAATGACACCATTGTCGATGAGCTTCTGTGCATCCTCACCGTTGATTTCGTTCTGAGTAGCGCACGGTGTGGCGATGTCAGCCTTGATGCTCCAGGGACGCTCGCCTGGGAAGTATTGGGCGTTTGGATATTCCTCGGCGTATTCCTTGATACGGCCACGCTCGATGTTCTTCAGTTCCATGATGTAAGCGAGCTTGCCGGCATCGATGCCGTCAGGGTCATAGATGAAGCCATCGGAGTCGGAGCAGGTCAGCGGCTTGGCACCCAGACGGATAAGTTTCTCGATGGTGTACTGTGCCACATTGCCGGCGCCTGAGACGAGCACAGTCTTGCCTGTGAGGTCTATGCCACGCGTCTTGAGCATGTTCTCAAGGAAATAGACGTTGCCGTAGCCTGTAGCCTCCGGGCGGATGAGCGAGCCGCCGAACTCCTGGCCTTTACCTGTCAGGATACCGACAAACTGATGGGTAAGGGCTTTATACTGACCGAACATGTAACCTACCTCACGTCCACCGACACCGATGTCGCCTGCGGGGACATCAACATCCGGGCCGATATAGTTCCACAGTTCGCGCATGAAGGCCTGGCAGAAACGCATGACCTCAGCATTCGATTTGCCACGCGGGGAGAAGTCGGAACCACCCTTGGCACCTCCCATCGGGAGTGTGGTGAGCGAATTCTTGAACACCTGCTCGAAAGCGAGGAACTTCAGAATACTGACGTTGACAGAGGCATGGAAACGCAAGCCGCCCTTGTAAGGGCCGATAGCGTTGTTATGCTGCACGCGGTAACCCATGTTCGTGCGCACACTGCCTTTGTCGTCGATCCAGTTGACACGGAACTGGATGATACGGTCGGGGATACATAGACGCTCGATAAGGTTGGCTTTCTCAAACTCAGGATGCTTGTTGTACTCATCCTCGATCGTTCCGAGCACTTGGCTCACTGCCTGGATATACTCCGGCTGGTTGGGAAACTGCTCCTGCAGTTTAGCCACTACTTCAGTTGCTTTCATAAATAGTATTCTATCTCTTTTATCGTTTGAAAATAATATGTGAAAATATCACTTTTATGATAATGTCGTATGCATAGTGGAATTCCACTTACAAAGTTAGTGGTTTCTGTCGGTAAATCATAACAATTTCAAATATTTTTTTGTTTTTTACCGCCCCAATGGAAGATGTGGAAGATGCGGATCATCCCCCAAGAGCCTTGAGCGGTATCATCGCACCCGTCATACGTTCGTAAGTATCATCATCTACGGGCCGGCCGCGGAGTGACCTTACTTTGGGCATATCTTCGAACCAACGGTTATCGGTGGTGTACCAATGCCAGGCAGAGACCTCACTGACGTTTTTGAGGCGTGTGTTGATTTGACGAGCGAACTTCGGGTTCACCGAGGAGAGGAAACGTCTGCCCCTCATGGTCTCTATGGCGAGCACGAGATACTGACGGATGATGTTCTCGGAGCCTGTATGGGCTTTCTTCGTGCCTTCCATCTTCGTCATCACCTGGATGTTCCAACCCATGCGGTTGAGCCGGTGCATCAGACTATGGAAAACGGTGCCATGAGGTGAGGTGTCCTTGACACCACTTGCAGCGATGCACAGATGGATCATCTCATGGAGCAGCACGTTACGGAACTGATACTCCGTCTGGTCGTAGAAGTTGCTTATGGTGAGTGTGAAGGCATCTGCCGTATTGCTTTTGCCGAAGAGCTTCCGCCCCCACATCAGTCCACGCTTATAGGAGAGCGATCCTAACTGTGTTCTGGAACGGCCTATAAAAAAACGAGGCTCAGGAAGCCTCCCGTCAAAATATTGCTTGTTGAATTGACGGAAGTTGCACCTGAGCCATATTATATCTATCTGCATTTATTAGTTGTTAATGTTTAATGTTGAATGATTACACATTAATCATTCAACATTAATCATTCAACATTGATACTGCTTTTTCCACTGCCGCATTGAGCCCGTCGAGATCCTTGCCGCCAGCCTGAGCGAAGTAGGACTGGCCGCCGCCGCCGCCTTTGATGAGTTTGGCAGCCTCACGCACGATCTGTCCGGCGTTGAGCGAGTGGCCTTTCACCATGTCGTCGGAGAACATCACAGAGAGCATGGGCTTGCCGTTGGCATTGCTGCCGATGACGCAAGCGAGATGCCCGGGGATACACTCGCGAATTTTGAATACGAGGTCCTTGGCGTTGGCACCATCGAACGGTACGATAGCCTTGACGATCTTCACGCCGTTCACCTCCTGCACGTTTGCCACGAGGCGGTCGCACATCTGCTGTACGAGCTGAGCATTGAACTGCTCCACCTGCTTCTTCAGTCCGGCATTCTCGTCGATGGATTTCTGGATTGCTTTCTGCAGATCCTTGGCGTTATTGAACATACTCTTGATAGTCTCGAGCGTGTCCTCTATATCATAGATAGCCTTCTCAGCAGTCCTGCCTGTGAGTGCCTCGACACGACGGATGCCGGCAGCAACACTGCTCTCAGAGATGATCTTGAAGAAACCGATGTGCCCCGTGCTCTTCACATGGATACCACCGCAGAACTCAGCAGAGGGTCCGAAGCGTACCACGCGCACCTTGTCACCGTATTTCTCACCGAAGAGCGCCACGGCACCAAGATTCTTGGCTTCTTCAATAGGTGTGTCACGATGCTCGTCAAGTGGGAGGTCTTCGCGGATCATCTTGTTGACGATGCGCTCCACCTGGCGGATCTGCCCGGGAGAGACTTTCTGGAAATAGTTGAAGTCGAAACGCAGGACCTTGTCATCGACATAAGAACCGCGCTGCTCTGTCTGCTTACCCAGCACCCGCTTCAAGGCATAGTCGAGGAGGTGCGTAGCTGTATGGTTGCAAGCTGATCCCTCTCGCTTCTCCACATCCACCTCAGCATGGAGGTCAGCAGTAATGTTCTTCGGCAGTCTCTTGACGATATGGATGCTCTGGTTGTTCTCACGCTTGGTGTCGACGACCTCAATAGTCTCATCGGGGAAGACGAGCTTACCCTTGTCGCCCACCTGGCCGCCCATCTCTCCATAGAAAGGAGTCTGGTCGAGTACCACCTCATAGAACACATTCTTCTTCTGTGTCACCTTACGGTAACGGAGGATGTGAGCGTCACAGTCGTTGGTGTCGTAGCCGACGAACTCCTGCTCGCCTTCGTGCACGTTGACCCAGTCGCTGTTCTCCACAGCCGCGGCGTTGCGCGCACGCTCTTTCTGCTTGGCCATCTCCTTATCGAAGCCATTGGCATCCACCGTGAAGCCGTTCTCGCCACAGATAAGCTCCGTGAGGTCGAGAGGGAAGCCGTAGGTATCGAAGAGGCGGAAAGCCTTCTCACCCTCAAGCTCTTTCTTCCCTGCAGCCTTCAACTCGTCCATGTCGGCAGAGAGTAGGTTGATACCGCGCTCGAGGGTTCGGAGGAACGAGTCCTCTTCCTGCTTCATCACTTTCGTGATGAGGTTCTGCTGAGCTTTGAGCTCAGGATAAGCACCCCCCATCTCAGCTGCAAGCACTGGTACGAGCTTATACATGAAGGCGTCCTTCTGATCGAGGAATGTGTAAGCATAACGTACGGCACGGCGAAGGATACGACGGATGACGTAGCCGGCCTTGGCGTTGCCTGGCAACTGACCATCGGCAATGGCGAAGGCAACGGCACGCAGGTGGTCGGCGACGACGCGGATTGCGATATCCACTTTCTCTTCAGCGTTGACACCTTCACCGTTGGGACCCTCAGGGAACGTGTGGTTGTATTTGTGTCCTGAAAGACGCTCAATCTCTTTAATGATAGGTGTGAAGATGTCTGTGTCGTAGTTGGAGTCCTTGCCTTGCAGCAGACGTACGAGACGCTCGAAGCCAAGGCCTGTATCGATGACATGCATCTTCAGCGGCTCAAGGGATCCGTCAGCCTTGCGGTTGAACTGCATGAACACGATGTTCCAGATCTCAATAACCTGCGGATGGTCTTTGTTGACAAGCAGTTCGCCGGGTACTTTTTTCTTCTCTTCCTCGGGACGGAAGTCGATATGAATCTCGGAGCAGGGACCGCAGGGGCCTGTATCGCCCATCTCCCAGAAGTTATCGTGCTTGTTACCGTTGACGATATGGTTTTTGGGGAAGTGCTTCTCCCAGTACCCCGCAGCCTCGTCGTCGCGGGAGATGTTCTCAGAAGGATCACCCTCAAAGACCGTCACATAGAGATCATTGGAGTCGAGGTGCAGTACGTTGACAAGATACTCGTAAGCGTAATCGATGGCGCCTTCCTTGAAGTAGTCACCGAAGCTCCAGTTGCCGAGCATCTCGAACATCGTGTGGTGGGAGAGGGCAGAGTCGCGTCCCACTTCTTCCAGGTCGTTGTGCTTGCCACTGACACGCAGACATTTCTGCGAGTCGGTACGGCGGCGTGGGTCCGGGTCTTTGGTACCGAGAATAATATCTTTCCACTGGTTCATACCTGCATTGGTGAACATCAGTGTGGGGTCGTCCTTCACTACGATAGGTGCAGAAGGTACGATGACGTGTCCTTTAGACTCGAAAAACTTCAGATACGAGTCGCGGATTTCGTTTGCTGTCATCATCTGTATAGTATAGTTTTAATTATATTCCTACTAAAGTTGAAAATCACATGCAAAGTTACTAAATTCTTTGTTTTTTCGTTACCTTTGCAAGCAGAAAGAATAAAATTATGGCAACAGAAGGCAATAAGAGCAACAAACTGTATTATTCTATCAAGGAAGCGGGGCAGATTGTAGGGGTAAGCGAGAGTACTCTGCGTTTCTGGGAAAAGGAGTTTCCCCATGTCAGGCCGCATACTG
>CALJCU010000189.1 GCA_938023885.1 uncultured Prevotella sp.
AGGAGTAGACTATGTGTCAACTGATTATTTGGCTCCCGATTATCACGGACAAGGGCGAACAGAGGTGTTCGCCGATGAACATAACCTTAAAAGCCGCTACATTAAGTCTCTTGAGCCAGCTAGACTCGGAGCTGTATATCTTATAGTCGAAACAACAGCATCAGCAAAAATCAACCTTGCAGGACATATTTTTAATGTCAGCGCTGGGATCCATTCCCATCAAGTGATAGTCCATGATACCACGCCAGAACTGACAGTTATTACAAAGGGTGAGATTCCTTGGTTGAGCATTAGGCAAATTGAGTTTTAGATCAAAAAATAAATATTCATATGGAAGAAAACAAGACATATACAGAACCCCAGCGCAATATACCAGTGATTGCGGATGTTGATGTGCTGGTGGTCGGCGGAGGTCCGGCTGGTATTGCCGCGGCAGTTGGTGCCGCCTGTACGGGTTCAAGGACACTTATAGTGGAGGCGATGGGGTCCATGGGCGGTATGTGGACCAATGGCATGGTTACCACTTTAGGAGGTTTTAACGGCTGGCTGCGTCCCTATCGTCGCAGTGTTGATGGTGTAGTTGGTGAATGGCTCAGGATGAGTGCTGCGCGTGGCGGAGCCGAGGATAACCGCTCATGGGTGCTTAGCTCCGATCCTGAGGTACTGAAACTCACAGCCGATGTGATACTGGAGAAATATGGCGTAAAAATGCTTCTTCACACGTGGGTTGCCGACGCAATCGTTGAAAACAACTGTATTAAAGGCGTCTTGGTAGAGAATGTAGACGGTCGTGGCGCTATCATGGCTCGTGGAATTGTTGACTGCACAGGAAATGCTGACGTGGCAGCCCACGCAGGAGCCGCCTATCATATTTCAGATCAGCTTCAGCCTATGACTCTTCCTTTTTTCCTGGCTGAAGTAGAGCCTCAGGGTAAAATGGAATATGAAGAAGAGCTTGTCATACCAATGGGGCCGGAACCAGGGTATCTTGGCTCAGAACTGATGCCATACACGACACGTCGCCGTGACATGGCCATTGATAACGATATGCTGTCCCGAGCCTTTGACACTGGACAATTACCGTGTTTCGGCGGTCCCTGGTTTGGAGGACTGAGGGTAAACTATCCATGGGTCAACACCACACGAGTTTACGGCAATGCTGTTGATGCTCTAGAGCTAACAAAAGCAGAGATTGAAGCACGTCATGACATGCATGCCATCGTCGATTTCTATCGTAGGAACTGTAGGGGATTCGAGCACTGCTGGATTATGTCTTCTGCAGCTACTATTGGTATACGGGAGACACGGCGAATCATTGGCGAATATACACTCACTGCTGATGATATCAAATCACAGTCGCAATTCTCGGATAGCGTAGCCCTGGGTGTATGGCCAATAGACGTGCATCCTCCTAAGGGTGAGGTCGGAGCCCATGATATGTACGTACCGGCTCCTTATCAAATACCTTACCGTAGCTTAGTGCCAGAGAAAGTTGATGGTCTTCTTGTGGCAGGCCGGGCTATTTCGACCGACCGGGGTGCCATGGGAAGCATCCGTGTCGGTGCCACCTGTGCTGCATTAGGGCAGGCTGCCGGAATAGCAGCCTGCATCTCAGCACAGAAAGAATGCCGACTACGCGAAGTAGACACTCGAGCCATTCAAGCAGAATTAACTCACCAGAACGGCATATTCATCTGAAAAAAAATAGAACAAAATGAAAAGACTCCTTGCTATGATAATCATTATTACGGCACTGAAGATCGATGCCGCAGTCTATGACCCAGGTACCCCAGGTAGGTCTATGCCTGTTTGGACTCCAGGCATCCTAGACATCCACGCAATCAATACTGGACAGGGAGAATGTACATTGGTGATGATGCCAGACGGTACTTCCATGCTGATTGATGCCGGAGAATGTCGGCCTACCACCCCAAACAAAGTCGCACCGTTGCCGGATTCAATTACACCGCCTTATGTCACATATGCCCGATATGTACGACATTTTTTGGCACAGGCCGGCCGTGACAGCCTTGACTACATTCTCTTGAGTCATTTTCATACTGATCACATGGGAGAAATACGTCCAGATATGCCCCGTGTTCCTGCGGATAGTGGCGGCTATCGTCTGACAGGTGTCAGCGGCGTTGGGCACCTTCTTCCTTTTGCTGTGTTGATTGATCGAGGATGGCCAAACTATGACACGCCTATCCCTCCGGTCAGCAAAGCTTTTCCAAATTATCACAAATTTGCTTTGTGGTATGCAGGTCATGGTGCTAGGGTTGAGCGCTTCAATCCAGGCAGTAACAGACAAATTACCCTTCGGCATGATTTATCTGCTTACCCGACCTTCGAGGTTCGCAACCTGGCTGCCAATGGCGTGGTGTGGACAGGGATCGACACTATATGCCGGAACTATTTCCCAGCTCCGTCATCGCTGCCCAAGGCAGACCAACCCGATGAGAATCAATGCTCAGCGGCTATACGTATCTCCTACGGTCCTTTCGATTATTTTACAGGCGGAGACCTTCCCGCTATAACCCGCCAGCCTTGGCAATGCCTTGAGATCCCTGTCGGTGACGTCTGCGGTCCTGTCGAGGCTATGAAAAGCAACCATCATATGAATTATGATGCTATGGGTGTGCCACTTTTGGAGCGTTTACGTCCGCAGGTTGTTGTTGTGCATAATTGCAAGGCTCAGCAACCTGATATAGAAGTGCTACGTCGTATCCAATCTCAGACACGAGCTTATGCTGGCGACGTTAAGGATGTATATTCTACTAACATGCATTTCGCTACGCCATACGTTGCATACCCAAATACGAAGAAGATGCCTGCTACACAGGGACATATCGTTATCCGCGTGCTCCCTGGTGGTAAGCAATTCTATGTTTACTCATTGAACGACCGCTCATCTCATTACGAAATCAACTCGGCTCACGGACCTTATTATTCTAAATAAATCAACTGAAATGCAACTAATTGACTGGATTATAGTAATTGTCTTTCTCTGGACATTGACTACTATAGGCTTTATTTTCTCACGCAAGAACAAGGATATCAAAGATTATTTCCAAGGAGGGCGGAAGATGCCCGCATGGCTTGTTGCTTTTGCTGCTGTTGGCACATCGATCAGCGCAGGCACCTTCGTAGGAGCTCCGCAAATAGCCTACGATGGCAACTTCACCTATATCATGCTCAGTGTAGGCGCCATCTTAGGTGGCCTGCTTGCTGCATTAATCATCCTGCCCGTTTTATATAAAGCTAACACCATAACAATTTATGGCTATCTTGGCAGCCGCTTTGGAGACGGGGCGAGGACATCGACCTCTGTGATGTTCCTGCTTGGTCAGCTTCTCACTTCAGGCTCCAGACTCTTTATCGCAGCCATCGCCGTATCGGTAATGCTCTACAATGACATTATGATGCCCAACCTTATAGCATCCATTGTTATTTTAGGCGTGGTCAGTACCATATACACCATGGCTGGCGGTATAAAAGGCCTTATATATATTGACACTTTCCAGATTTTATTGGTTATAGGAACAGGCTTAGTGGCTATTGGACTGTTGTACAATGCCATACCATTATCATTCGGAGAGATTATCGAAACGCTTCAAAACGCGCCTCAGGGAAACAAGCTTACAGTCATAGACACATCATTCAGTTTCTCAGAGCCATATAATCTTGTGGGTGCTCTTGTGGCATGTGCCATATTCAAGTTCGCACAATACAGTACCGATCAGGAGTTTGTCCAGCGACAGCTTACCTGTAAGAATATCAAGGATGCTGCCAAATCTCTTGTGTCATCTCAGGTTATCTCGCTGCCCGTGGTCATTATCTTCATGATTATTGGTTCTTTGCTCTACATATATTATTCATGTCCCGAGTTAATGGGAGCTTCTGCCCCTACAGATACTCTCAATGACTCACGTCAGATTTTCCCACAGTATATGTTCCAGCATATGCCTGCTGGCATCCTTGGCCTTATGGTTGTCGGACTTCTCGCTGCCGCTCTTTCCAGTCCATGACATCCTCGCTGTTCAGCGACATATACCTGCCATGGAAAATTAAGCACAGCGCTTCTGGGACCACGACAAACGCCAATAATCTGAAGAAAAGCAAGCTCTTTGTTGTCATAATGGGTATCGTACTTACAGCTTTCGCTGTCATATCGGCTATAATGCAGGAAGCAGGTGGTCAAAATCTAGTTGATTTCGCTCTTGGCATCATGACATTTTCATATTCTGGTATGCTTGGTGTGTTCTTGTGTGCCGTACTTACCAGACGTGGCAACGTCAAATCCGTAATCGCAGCCCTTATAGTCGGATGTCTTGTCGTATTGATGCTTCAACCTGACATTGTTAACCTTTGGAGTACTCCCGTATTT
>CALJCU010000190.1 GCA_938023885.1 uncultured Prevotella sp.
AAAGAGCCGATCATGCTCACCTGGTCGTCGTCATTCTTTTTTGCTGGCATAGCTATATATCTTTTTTGTTTATTCTTGTGTTATTTATTCTATCATTACTTCAAACTGATCAGATACTTGGTGTATTTCACCGTATCCATGTTGTAGTTGTGGTCGACATCCGTCAGCACAGGACGCTTCCTGCCTTCCAACTTCACCTTTTCCTTCACGGTGACCGTGAAGTCGCGGCCATCAACACTCTTGAGGATGCCCCTGACCTTCTTGCCGTCACCATCGAGCACCTCTACAGGCTCGCCGATAAAAATCTCGTATTGTTTAGCGACCTTGAAGGGCTGGCCAAGACCCGCAGAGCCCACTTCGAGTTCATAGTCCTCTTCATCACGGTTGAGGTGGTCCTCAATATACTGGCTCAACTGTACGCAGTCTTCAATCCACACACCATCGGCATGGTCAATCTCGACCGTGATCTTGTCATCAGGGCTGATGTTCAGGTCTACAAGGAAATACTCCTTGTCCTTAAGCCACTCTTCTACTAATCCTTTAACGACGTTCTTGTCTATCATGTATTGAAGTTATAAAAAAATGAGGAACTCGCTTTAGGAGTCCCTCATTCCACTGAACGCTGCAAAGTTACGGACTTTTCAGCAATCCTGCAAATATCCAGGCGTTTTTCTGTAAAATTATCAGGCGGGAGCCTTTTTGCCTCGTCTGAATGGCGGCAGCAATGTAAAGGCAATGCGTCTACACTGTAAAGGCAATACGATGATGCCGACCTTGTGCTGGCAATTACAGTTTCTCCACGCTCATACAGTCTACATTAGGAGCAAAGTTGTCTGCATTACCGATCCGTACGCTGTTAGTGCCACTCTTGAGGTTAACAACAACAGAGCATGTAGACCACTGCTCGTTCCAAGAACCGGAGTTTAGGCCTTCAAAGGTCTTTATTGGCTTGCCGTTGACCGTCACATCCATGTCGCGGTCTTTCTCAGAGGCATAGGTGAAGGAGAGTTTGTATTTGCCACCCTGTTTCACATAGACATCGCACCACTCGAGGTAGTTGCTGGCCTTATTGCCAAGGTTACTTACATACTCACCCTGACTGGCACTGACAGCCTCTGCCGGCGCGGCACTCATCCGGTTCTCCAGTTCCTGATAATCGTGCAGCCACGCCTCTTCAGCTTGATAGAGGGCTTTGTCGGTGCGTGCTCCGGTGATGAGGTATGCCTGTGAGCCATGCGCGGGTACGGTGACGCTCATCGTAGCTCCCGACACTTTCGTATCAGCCTTAGTGAAGCAGTCGTGCACGGCCACCTGCCCCGTGAACTGCAGCGCGCGCAGGTCCACGTTGATGGTCTGTCTGCGGTCGGTGAGATTCATCACTACCACAGCACGTTTGCTACCATGAAGCCGCTCCATATCCTTTGCTACTACATAGACATCACCCTGGCGCTGCACCACAGGAGCTCCCAGTCCCAACACATCCTGGTTCATAGCGATGAGATCGGTGTTTTTCAATAGAGCGAGCGACTGGTCACTGAGTGTACGCAAGTCACAACCGATAAGCAACGGCGAACTCGTGATGCACCAATAAGCCATATGCGTGCGGTCCTCATCAAGGGTCTGCGAACGGCCGAGCTCCAACATGTCCATGTCGTTGTAGTGACCACCGCCAGTGTAAGCCTGAATATACAGGTTCTCTTTGATGATGCTCTTATACGACTTCCATGCATCATAAATATCACCCGTAGTACGCCACGAATCAGCTACGCTGCTGATCCATGTACCCGGATAAGCCCAACGGCATACATTGAAGACGATGCGACGACCCGTCTCCTTCTCGCAACGCTTAATGGCATTGCTGATCTTTGTGTACTGACTGCGCTCATCGAGACCCATGTGGGCACCGCCACAATAGTCTACTTTGATGAAGTCATAGCCCCAGTCGTTAAAGTAGAGCTTACAGTCCTGATACTCATGTCCTGCGAGACCCACATTGACACCATAAGCATTCTTACCACCATTCGATCCGCATGTATTGTCACCTGCATCCGAATAGATACCGGCCTTCAAGCCTTTACTGTGAATATAGTCAGCCACATATTTCATACCATGAGGGAAGAGCTTCGTGTTGATACGGGGATTGCCATTGGCATCACGGCCGTCCCAATAACCGTCGTCAATATTGACGTATTTATAGCCTACCTTGTCCAGGCCGAGTTTAACCATTTCATCGGCCTGTCCACAAATGACATTCTCGTTGATGTTGAGCGCAAAGGTGTTCCAAGTGCTCCATCCCATCGTAGGAGGAAGGAACGAGCGCTTCTGGGCATTAGCCGGCATCGCCGACATCAAAGCGACCGTAAACATTGTCGCAGCTGACAATCTAAAGTTTAGTTTCTTCATTTTCGGTTATTACGTTTATAAGTTCGTTGATGTTCAAATTTCCAGCGCTACACCTCCACCTGGTGCGAGATGCAGGGTCACTTTACCATCTGTCGGTATC
>CALJCU010000191.1 GCA_938023885.1 uncultured Prevotella sp.
TGATAGCCTGTGTAGCTTGCTGTGTGGCTTCCGCAGCCCTTTGTTGTGCATTCAGTTCCGGGTCCTGCAAGATAGAGAGCGTGTCACCGACATGTACATAGTCGCCTTCTTGAACACAGACACGTTTCACCCGCGCCGAGAGCTTGGAAGCTACCTGGTACTCTCTTGCTTCCATTTGTCCCTGGACAGGTTCCTTTTTATCGCCAAAGAATAGATAGCCTATCAGAGCCACACCCGTGACGATAAGGATGAAAGACGAGATGGCGATGACGATATTGATATGTTCTTTATTCTGTTCCATAGTTGCAAATTCATTTTATCAACATCTTGTTGATGTTGCGGATATAAACAATGCAGGCTGTACCGAAATAGGCAGCTACCTGAATCCATATCCCCATGTAGAGGTCGTGGATGTCTGGCAGACTGCAGCCCATTGACTCGATGCGGATATAAGCGTTCATGCCCAGTGTGGAAGGGAATATCCAGGAGATAATCTTCCAGAACAATGGGATGTCGGATGCCGGCCACGAAATACCTGAGAGGAACACCATGATGACGGACATGAAGACGAAGATCATAATGCAGTCCTCACGCCGGTAGATAAGCGACGAGAGGGTCACGGCAAAGAAAATACAGTCTATGAGATAGGGGATGATGAATGCTATCAGTGTCCAGTAGTCACCCAACTGCAAGAACCCGAACTCTCGGTTGACGAATGTGAACATGTAGATTGACATGATGAAATAGAGCGGGAGATAGAACAGTGCCTTGCCCCATACAATCGGCATGATGCGCTTGTAGTGAGCATCAAACGGGATTACAGATCCCATATATTTCTCCCGTGTGTTACCCATCTCCATGCCGATGCCCAACAGCAATGTCTGTTGGATGATGAGCATCAGGATAGGCGGGATGAGGAAGGAGGCAAAGCCCGACTGGGTACCCTTATGATCACGTAAGTATCTCTAAATAAAGAACTTACGTGATTTCTTATTTCCTTTTGGGAAACATTTGAGAAACATTTCGGATATTCTTCGTCTCAGGTCTTGTTGAGAAACGGAAAAGAGCCCGCAAACTCGCCTGTTACGTTTTGCGGACTCTGTCATCTTAGTCGTTGTTCTCCTGACGATCCTTCCAGCGTCGGAAGGTGTTGGGATTGTTCTTCTTCATGTACACTCCGAAGTCAGCAGCATCCTTGTTGGCTTTCTTCCACAGAGCTGCTTCCTGGCAACGCTTCTCATACTCTGCAGCCTTGCTTGAGTATTCATTAGCTTTCACCAGCCATGCTATACCAGCCGTGGTTGCTATGATAACAAGTAAAACAAGTGTCAGAATATAGTAGACACGGTACTTGTAGAAATTCTCGAGCAGTTGGGCGTGATTCTTATTGAGAAACGCTTCCACACGATTGGGGATCTTGTCCAGCAGTTTCTCTAACCAATCCTCCTGGTTTTGCTTAAGACCCTCCAACACTTTGGTGTTGGCATTGATGCTGTTCATGAGTGCTTGTCGTCCTTCTCGGTCAGCGAAGTCTCTTGGTGTACCGTCCTCATTGAGGTAGACATTGCAGAGCTCAGCGGATAGGTCATAGATTCTGTCTGAGTTCTCCTTGTTTTCCTGAGCACTCTTTTCGATGGACTTGGCAGATTCCGCCATCAACTTGACGGATTTGTCGAAATCTGCCTTGGTGATGTTCCCTGTCATACCGGCCATATCCTTTGCCGGCTTGTCTGCTACTGGGTTAGAGACATAGTCTCTGAGTCCCCTTTTCTTGTTGTTGAAATCCATAAGCATTAAGATTTGTCGAGGTTAGACTTGAGTGCACAGATACTCATTGACATCATTGAACGGAAGTATCCTCTCCGAGCGGTTCTCTGCGTGTATCTCTTTT
>CALJCU010000192.1 GCA_938023885.1 uncultured Prevotella sp.
TTACAACCACTACCTGCTGCAGTTATAGCTTGTCGGTAATGAGGGTCGGCAATATCTCCGGCTGCATAGACGCCTGGTACGCCTGTTCTAGGTGTTTGACCCTCTGTGATAATATAGCCACTTTCGTCTGTTTTTACCCAAGGCTTGAAGAGGTCGCTATTCGGTTTGTGTCCGATAGCTAAGAAAAATCCATCAATTGGAAGGTCGTATTGCTTTTCATCAGCTTCTCGACGGCGATATACTAAGTGTGCTCCGGAAACTCCGTCTTCTCCAAATAGGCCAATCGCGTTTGTCTCAAAAAGTATCTCAATCTTGGGATTTTCCATTACACGATCTTGCATAGCTTTGCTGGCACGTAAGAATGGTTTGCGGACAATTAAATATACTTTCTCTGCAAGGCTGGATAGGTAGGTTGCCTCTTCACAAGCAGTGTCGCCTCCGCCAACAACAGCAACTATTTTTTTACGATAGAAGAAACCATCGCAGGTAGCACAAGCACTAACTCCTGTTCCTTTGTATTTTTCCTCATCGGCAAGACCTAAATATTTAGCTGTAGCACCAGTAGCGATGATCAATGTATGGCAAAGAACTTGGCTTCCATCGTCAAACGTTACTTCATATGGTCTTTTTTCTAAATTGACTTTAGTTGCCGCATGTGCGCGAATTTCCGTGCCAAAACGCTCTGCTTGGCGACGCAAATCATCTAAGAGTTGATTGGCATCTACTCCTTCCGGATAGCCGGGGAAGTTTTCAACAATGGTAGTAGTGGTGAGCTGTCCACCCGTCTGAAGTCCACAGTATTCTATGGGATTCAGGTTTGCTCGCCCTGCATAGAGAGCGGCTGTATATCCAGCAGGACCGCTTCCTATGATAAGACATCTGGTATGTTCCATAAATATTATTCAGTTAAAAGTTGCTCAATGTCGGCCGCTATGTTCTCAATCTTTTCTGTTGGCTCATATCTTTTAACGACCTGTCCTTTCTTATTGATAAGGAATTTAGTAAAGTTCCACTTAATTTCTGCGCTTTCACGCCAGTTGGGATCAGCCTTGTCGAACATGTCTACAAGGATAGGGGCAATCTTGTTACTCATATCAAAGCCTGCGAAACCTTTCTGTTCCTTGAGGAATTTGTACAGCGGGTCAGCATCTTCACCATTTACTTTGAGCTTCTTAAACTGTGGAAAGTCGGTGCCGTACGTCAGTTTGCAGAAGTCGTGAATGGCTTCGTCGGTGCCCGGTGCTTGCTGACCGAACTGGTTACATGGAAAATCGAGAATTTCAAAACCCTGTGCATGATATTTCTTATAAAGGTTTTCAAGTTCTTCATACGTTGGGGTGAAACCGCATTTAGTAGCTGTATTGACAATGAGAAGCACTTCGTTGGCATACTCTTTCAGTGATACATCGTT
>CALJCU010000193.1 GCA_938023885.1 uncultured Prevotella sp.
TTCTTTATGCTACGGCTCCTGAGAGTCGTATCACCTTTATGATGGAGATAACGAGAGTCGGGATGACTGCTGAGGATATTGCGAAAGATGATGCCTATTATCTCTCACAGGAATATTATGATGGATGGGTGGCACATAAACATGATTGTCTCTATGTGCGCTGTTCTTTTCTTAAGAAGATATCTTCCCCCCTGCTCTCTCTTGAAAGGCTGAGGGAGCAGGGGTTGAGCGGTGCTCCCCGGTCACCAAGGAAACTGTGGCCGGAGACGGTGGACTATATCTTGGAAAACGTGTAAGAATGCAAGATGATTATTTGTCCTGTTCTTTGTCCTGCTGGTCGATAGCTTTGATCTTCTCACGGATCATCTGGGCATCGTCCTTGAGCTTCTGCACCTTACGGTTCATCTCGTCCACGAGACGGTTGCCTTTCTTACTCGAGACGTTGAGGAAGCCGAGGTTGTTCTCGTAGGTCGTGATCTCCTGTTTGAGTTGATCATAGCGATGTACGAGGCGGGCGCGCTCACTGTCGAGAGCATCCTCGCCTTTCTTAGCCATACCGCGGAGGTTGCTCCTGAAGTTATCGAGATGACGTTTGGCTGCAGAGATATGGAGATTCTCATAAATCCTATCCATCACATCGTGATACTCCTTGTACACTTTGTCTTTCTCGCGGAAGGGCACATGCCCGATGGTGTTGTATTTATCAGCAAGCTCCTGTACCCTCTCGGATGCATTCTCACCTGCATCAGCAGCAATCTTCTTAAGTTCTTCGATGATGTCGTGTTTTTTCTTTAGATTCTCTTTTTCCTCAGCATGGGTGCCGGCGTGGGCTGCATTGCGGGCATCAAAGAACTTATTGCAAGCCGTGAGGAAATCGTTCCACAGCTGATCGCTGATCTTGCGGGGCACGGTACCAATCGTCTTCCACTCTTTCTGCAGCTGGATAAGTTTGTCAGAGGTGGCTTTCCAGTCCGTAGAATCGGATAGCTCCTGAGCTTTGGCGACGAGCGCTTTCTTCTTCTCAGCATTCTCGTTGAGACGGGTCCTCACCTCTTTGAAATATTCTGCCTTGCGGCCGAAGAAATCGTCACAGGTTTTGCGGAAGCGCTGGAAGATTTCTTCGTTGTTCTTCTTCGGAGCAAAACCGATGGTCTTCCACTCCTGCTGGATTGCGATGATTTCCTTTGAGTGCTTCTCCCAGTCTGTAGCATTTTTGTTCTCTTCCTGTGCGATGGCTTCCGTCTTCTCACAGAGTGTTGTCTTCTTGGCGAGATTCTCTTCCTCCGCAGCACGCAGCTTCTCGAAGTGCTCCTGATGCTTCTTGTTGATGACGGTGCTTGCGTTCTTGAAACGTGTCCAGATTTCTTCGCGGAGCTCTTTAGCCACAGGGCCAATCTCACGATACTGCCCGTGCAGATCCTGCAACTGATGGAATGCGCTTACGACATCCGGCTCATCAGCGAGCTTCTCAGCCTCCTCGCATAGTTTCGTCTTAGCCTCAAGGTTCTTCCTGAAGTCGTACTCGCGCGCCTCACGGTTGAGGTTGAGCAGGTCGTAGAACTGCTCAACATAGAGCTGGTAGTTGCGCCATGTCTCACTCGATTTCTCGGGAGGCACGGGACCGATCTCTTTCCACTCCTGTTGCAGCGCTTTGAAGTCGTTGTATGATTTGTTGGCTTCGTCGGGTGATGTCGCCATATTTTTTATCTTCCCGATGATCTCCTCTCTGTGCTTGAGGTTCTCTTCCCGTTCCTGCTGAGCTTTTTCAAATGCTTTAGCGCGCTTTTCCTTGATGATCTGCATGTTGGCCTTGAACGCTTCCTCATCGTCATCAGGAAGGAGCTGATATTTCTCGGGATCTCCACCGGCTTCAAGATATTCTTTTTGCTTCTGGTTGCGCTCAGCGATATGGAAACGGTAGAAAGCGGCCTTGAGGTGGTCTATTTCCTCCCTATCGGGAGTTTCATCGCTCTGTGCCATCTCTATTACGCGGTCGAGTACTTCTTTTTTGGAGGCAAAGACCTTCTTAACGGGTCCTGTGGGTTCTGCAGCAGCAGGTTCTTGGCTTGCCGGCTCTTTCTGAGCTTCCTCAGCGCTGTTGTCGGTTACGGGAGCAGCAGGTGCAGCCTTCTGCTCTTCCTCAATTCCCTGTGTGGGATTGTTTTCTTGAGAGTCCATCATTTAACTCAATTTAAGTTTATGATTCGGAGTTCCATGGCCATGCTGTTGCATGTCAGCTAACGCCTCAGACGGGCATGATTTCCAATTTCTTATATATTATTAATTTGCAAACTTAGATAAAAAAACTTATACTGCCAACAAAAAGCTTGTTTTTTTGATTGTAAGATGGCATATTTTTGTGTTGCCGGCCTTAAAGCAGCCGTTTATGCCTTAGTAGAGCCCAGCAAATGACGCTGACGGAGAACGAAATGGCAAGTGTGATGGGAAAGCCCCAGTTGTTATGCTCCAATCCGTTGATTACGTTCATGCCGTACAGGGACGCAATGAAGGTGCCCGACTGCATGATGATTGTCACCGAGGTGAGTGTACGCATCGTGTTGTTCGTATTGTTGTTGATGATGCTCGAATAAGTATCCATCGTTGATTCCAGAATATCCGAATAGATGCTTGTTGTCTCCCGGGCCTGGGTCATCTCAATGTTGACATCCTCAATGAGGTCAGCGTCGAGCTCATCGACCTGCAGCTTGAATTTCAGTTTCTGCAAAAGGTTCTCGTTGCCACGGATGGAGGTTATGAAATAAGTGAGCGAGTCCTGCAGCCTGCTGAGGCCAATGAGGCTCTCATTGTTTATTTCATGATCGAGGTTGTGCTTCGCTTTCTCGATGAGTGCATTGATCTGCTTCAATCGTTTCAGATACCACACGGCAGATGAGAGGAACAGGCGGAAGGTCATGTCCACATAGTCGGTGAAGCCAACACCGCGTTTCTGCTGATAGCTGACAAAGTCGAGCATCATATTTGTCTCATAGAAGCACACAGTAATAGTCACATCGCGTTTGTGGATGATGCCCAGAGGCACTGTGGTATAAGGTGTACGCGACCTTATCTCCTTGACATAGGGAATACGGAGGATGATAAGCGTCCAGCCGTCATCATACTCATAACGGGCACGCTCATCGGTATCGCTGATGTCGCTTAAAAAATAATCGGGGATATGAAATTTTTCTTCCAGTTCGCGCTGGTCATCGTCCGTAGGACATGTGACTTGAATCCAGCAGCCTGGTGCCCACTCGTTGATGACTCTGAGCTCTTTCTCAATGTTCCAGTATGTCTTCATAACAGCTAATCTCCTATCGTTACATGAGAAAACAATCATGTGTGGGGGTTAGCCTTCTGGCTTATCCTCACGCGACTAATTGTTACTGTCCGTGCGATAATCGTCCATAGATGTTTAATGAGTTATTATTTGCGAGTGCAAAAGTATAGAAAAAAAACGGAGTGGCAAACGTTTTCTCCGTTTTTCTGCA
>CALJCU010000194.1 GCA_938023885.1 uncultured Prevotella sp.
CTGTCCAGCAAGACGTGTGCAGTGGATACGGCTCTGCTGACCGGCACCGATACCGATAGCCTGACCGTCTTTCGTGTAGCACACGGAGTTGGACTGGGTATACTTCAGGGTGACGAGCGCAATCTTCAGGTCACGCAGGGCCCCGGGCGTGAACGTCTTGTTCTTTGTCGGCACATCCTCGAAGAGTCCCGGGTCGGAGAGGTCCACATTGTTACGGCCTTGCTCAAAAGTGATACCAAACACCTGCTTGTGCTCAATGGGATCGGGCACATAGTCGGGATCGATCTTGATGACGCAGTAAGTACCCTTACGCTTTGCCTTGAGAATTGCCAGAGCCTCAGGAGTATAACCCGGAGCAATGACGCCGTCGCTCACCTCACGCTTGATCAGGCGGGCCGTGGCCTCGTCACAGGTGTCACTCAAGGCGCAGAAGTCGCCGTAGGAGCACATACGGTCAGCACCACGGGCACGGGCATAGGCATCAGCCAAAGGTGTCAGTTCGAAGTCGATGTCATCGACGAAGTAGATCTTCTTCAGCGTGTCGCTCAACGGCAGGCCGACAGCGGCACCGGCAGGACTGACATGCTTGAACGATGCAGCAGCGGGCAGACCGGTAGCGTCCTTTAGCTCCCTCACAAGCTGCCAGGAGTTGAGGGCATCGAGGAAGTTGATGTAACCGGCACGGCCGTTGATAACCCCCACGGGAAGCTCTCCATGTTCCATATAGATGCGGGCAGGCTTCTGATTAGGGTTGCATCCGTACTTTAGTGCATATTCCTTCATTATTAATATAGATTTAATCTTTCTTATGGCAAAGGTAACAAAAAAAGTCGTATCTTTGCCATGCGTTATAGAAAAAGTATGTGAGAAAATGAGAAAGGACTTAAAACTGCTCTTTCAAGAGGCAGGGAAAAAGGCCAAAGAGGGAAAGCCTGAGATTGAGCACGACTTGGACGGTCTTTCCAAAAAGTTAGAAAGGCATCACATCAATCTGAGCGTGTCCTCACTGAAGAAGCTGATGGAACTCATCACAGGTAAGCGTAAGCTTTCGCCGGCAGCCAAGAACCGTCTGGCGCTCTTCGCCGGGTTCCAGACATGGGACGACCTCGATGAGGCCTTGCATGGGGAAGCCGACGGCGATGAGAACTACGCCGTAAGATGAGAAAAGAATAAAAGCATGACACCGAAGAGTGCCATGCTTTTTGTTTCTTAACGAAGAGGAGGAGATTACTTGTCTGCAACGACGCGCTTCTCCCGAATGCGTGCAGCCTTACCTGTGAGCTTGCGCAGATAGTAAAGCTTTGAACGACGCACCTTACCATGCCTGTTAACCTCAATGTGGTCGATGTTAGGAGACTCAGCGGGGAAGATGCGCTCTACACCCACTGTTCCCGACATCTTGCGCACGGTGAAGCGCTTCTTGTCTCCGTGACCGCTGATCTTGATAACGACGCCACGATAGAGCTGGATGCGCTCCTTTGAACCCTCGACGATTTTGTAAGCGACAGTGATCGTGTCACCTGCCTTGAATGCAGGAATCTGCTTGCCGGTTGCAAATGCTTCCTCAGCAACTTTAATTAAATCCATTTTGATTGTAATGATTAAATGTTGTCCGTCGCTCCAACCCGACATAGCCTGAGGATTCTCCCCTCAACCAGCGGTCAGGCCGAAAAGCGGTGCAAAGGTACTGACTTTTAATGGAATATAGAAATTGCAACGGCTTTTTCTCTCTTTTTTAACAGTTATTTCTCTTTTAACCGTTCTTTCAATACCGCACATGACTTCTCAGTGCCGGCACAGCCTCGCCGATTGCTTTAGCAAGTGCCCTTGCCATGACGCGAGCGCCATAAATATTATAATGCGTATTGTCCTGACGGCCTTTGGATGCCCAAGAATATTTTCCGGGTTCCACCCACATGTGCAGCTTGCGTGAGCCTTCCACACCGAGCTTTTGCTCGATGTCGTGGGAAATATTGTTGGCATCGACGAACGGCACGCTGTACTGTTGCGCCACACGCTTCGCCACATACCGGTAAGCTCCATGGGTGTCAACGAGCGTGTCGGAGTTGACATGCTCGCCCTGAAGGATGGTCTGACGCAGTTTCTCATCGTCATCTTGCTTCGGCGGCCTCAGATAGAAGTTACGGCGTGTCATCGGACTCATCAGGATAGGCGTAGCTCCTCTGGCCTTCGTCTCAACGACATATTGAGCCAGATGGGCATCAAACGTCGTCCCGACATCTGT
>CALJCU010000195.1 GCA_938023885.1 uncultured Prevotella sp.
CTGAGGTACGGTTAACTCCGTAGACCACTCACAGTTGTATCCCTCATCGGATGCCAAAATACAAGGCTTATTAACGCAAGCTGAAAGCTCTTCTCCATCCATTTTCTGAACTGTTTTAAGCTCAAAGAAACGAGCACCGGTAACATATGATGCTACGATATTCTGTGCAAGCTGTGTATTGGGGCCCGCTGCAGGACCAAATGGGGTCTCAATTTTCTCGTTAAAAATAGGACGAGCAGCTCCAGCTGTCTTGGCAAATGCATGAATTCCAAAGATAGTCTTCTGATTTTCGTACTCATCTAAAATCCAATTCATCAGATGGTCGAATTTCATGGGACGCATAATATCGCTCATTTTGGTTCCTCTCCTTTTAACCAATGTGAGTTATAGTCCCCGCACTTATGGCGTCCGCGGGCGACGCCTTATCTGCGCGTATGCGCAAAGCGAGAAGAACTTCGCGGTTCTTCTCGCCATACCGACTTAATACTGGCGGCCGTTGAGCTCTCCCCAGAGCTTCTTAGCCTCACCCATGGTCCAAGCATTAATCTTGTCCTCATCAAAAGCAACAAATTCGCGATCTTTATAGAGAACCTTGCCGTTGACAATGGTAGTGCGGCAGTTCTTACCCTCAAAGCCAAAGAGCATGTGACCGTCGATGTTCTCGTCAGAGAACGGCGTGAACGGTTTGTAATCAAAGATTGCAATGTCTGCGGCAGCGCCCGGTGCGAGTTTGCCCAAAGGCTTGCCGTTAGACTTTGTTGAGAAGTACTTCTCGGCCATCTTGACATTGTTCTTGAAGAGCATGGTCATAGCCTCAACCCAGCCAACATTTGGCATGCAAGCGTTATGGCGCTGCATGGGCAAGAAGACCTTAAGCGATTCAAGCATATCGTGCGTGTATGCATCGGTGCCCATGCATACGTCAATACCGCGCTTGAAGAACTCAAGCACCGGCGCACATCCAACCGCGTTACCCATATTGGATTCTGGGTTGTTGACAATACTGGTATGAGTGGCCGCAATGATGTCCATATCAGCAGGGGTTACGTGGATGCAGTGACCAAGCATGGTCTTCTCGCCCAAAAGTCCGTGGTCAAGTAAGCGATGCACTGCGGTTGTGCCATGATTGAGAGCCGAATCATACACGTCGTCCATGCCCTCGCAGACGTGAATGTGGAAGCCGGTCAGACCGTTGTTGGCCTCAACCATTTTATCAAGCGTCTCGTCGGAAAGCGTAAAGAGAGCGTGCCCGCCAAACATGGCGGCAATCATATCGTCGTCTTCAGCTTCCGCCCATTTGGCAAACGCAACGTTTTCAGCAATAGACTCATCACGCTTGGCCTCTCCATCACGGTCAGATGTCTCGTAGCAAAGGCAGGCACGGATACCAAGCTCTTTTGCAACGTCCTTAATGGCAAAGAGTGAATCGGGAATCTCACAGAAACTGGCATGGTGATCAAAGATAGTGGTAACGCCATCACGCAGTGAGTCAAGGATGGTTGCATAGGCGCAAGCACGGGTGCCGTCAAGTGTCAGGTGACGGTCAATGTTCCACCACTGCTGCTCAAGATTTTCAAGGAAGTTGTGCGGGTTACAGTCTTTGATGGCAAGACCACGTGCCAAGCCAGAATAGATATGGGTATGGCAGTTGATAAGACCCGGCATAATAACACCGCCGTGTGCATCAAGCTTTTCCGCATCGGGATAGGAAGCTTCAAGTTTCTCACGCGTATCAACGGCAACAATCTTCTGGCCTTCGATTGCTACGGCGCCATCTTCGATGTACGGATGAGCTTCGTCGCGCGTAATAACACGACCGTTCACAATAAGCAGCATGGGAACCCCTTTGCCACGTGCCGCAGATCAGCTACGGCGTATAAAATGACGGATGTGCCCTCTCCGACACTCCGTTCGGACGTATCTGAAGGGAGTCCGACTTCCCTGTATTGCAAAGCGTTTCTCGCTCTTAAGAGCGTTCTGCAAACAGTTAGTTATCAAACCTAACTTTTAATTAGATTTATGTTCTCATAGTTTCCCCGTATGTAAAAGAATTATCGGTGTACGGTCATTTATTGGGGTAAACGGTTCGATTCAAAAAATTTGCTACGGTTACGCAAGAATCAGATGTACCTCCCTGATCTTTTCTCTTGTGATTTGCATTTCATTACTCATTGGCATGTTCGTATGGTTACTAATTCAAAGAGACTATAAATCCTTTTGTCCTACGGTAGATATTCTTGGACTTAAATCGTAAGAGTCTAAATCGTAATAATTATGTACAGTTAAAAGAAGGGGAAGAACATAGCATCTTAATATCGAGCTAATACTTAAGATAAATCTCTCGACACCGCTAAATATACGTTAAAATTTTGTGTATGTAAAATAGAATAGGTTTCAGGGATTGCCGGAAGATACCTAGAAATTATCCCTTGCAACGACATTTATATCAGTCATTGCAAGCCTTGCTCCATATGCGCTACTAAAGCAAAGTAGCCAGGAAATAAGTAAGACTCCCGCAATACCAATGAACGGACCTGCACTGAGATCCAGACCTTCAAAAGGATGAGTGCCCAAAGCGAAAGAGTTGAGCAGGGTTGAGATAATAGCCGAAGCAGCACCTAATATCAGCGCATTAGCAGCATGTATAAGTGACTCCCCTAGACTTATAACTACTATTTCTCGTCGTGTGAACCCTATCAGGACTAGTGTGGAAGCGAATTTCTTATGGTCATCAGCTGCTGCAAGGGTACAAGCAGCCACGCCTATTAAACAGACGATAGCTGGACACACAAAAAGGATGAATTTTGCTGTTTGGTTAATAGTTGTTCCAATTGAGGACCCACTGGCGGTATACCAGCTTGATAATACTCTAATTGAAGAAGATATTCCCGAAATCATTCCGAAACAAGTCATGATGGCGAGCTCGATTGATGTACTGCTTGCCAGCGTATAGCAAGCCTCCTCTCGAGAAAGTCTCAACAAGACATTGAATTTGAGGGGTACTGTCCAAAGACGAAGCATGGGCGGAAGAAGCCATGGAGCAAGGGTTGACATACAGGCAGTAATCGCTATGGGTAAAAAGAAAGCAGCGTTTGTTACTGTGGACATACTACTTTCCGTCATTGTCAAAAACAGATATACGGTAACAGCAAGGCAAAATGTAGAAAGAAGGATTCTTAAGACGGGTACTTTTTGCGCCGGAAAATCTGTCGAGGAAAGCACAGCGATAGGACTTGTTGATGATGCACGTCTAGCTGATCCGTGTCCACCAATTACGAATACAAACATTGAATAAATGCAAGTCTCGAGAAGATCGGAAGGATAAAATGTGATAGCCACAGAAGAAGACCTGTCTAATAAATCTGGGAGAACTAAAGGTAGGGCCGGTTCGTATAATAATGCGGAGACTGATGCGCCAAATGCAGCACCTAAACCGCCAATCAAACCAAGCTGAACAAGAACACTACGCCGAACTACACACGGACTCGCTCCAGCTAACTGCCAGAGTGCGTACGAATAGCGTTGCCTTTCTACAACAAGATTACTCAATGCTGACGCAATTGGTAGTGATGGAATAACGGTAAGTAACAACATACCTGTCCCAACACGAGAAAACATCAGTCCATGCGATTCCGCAGAGTGAATAAGTAAAAAGGAAAATTGACACATACATCCACATGTAATTGCAAATATAAATAACCCAAGCCAAATTTTTGAACTATGAAGGAGATCTGATAATGCTAGTCTGAGCATTAGTACTCCCCCATTAACTCAAACAGAGCTTTGGCAGTCGGGTGGGTTTTCTCGGCATTTATCCTACCATCCTTGATTAGTATCGCACGATCTGAAAGAGCAGCCGCAGTTAGATCATGAGTTACAAGCAGAAGGGTCCGAGACGTAGCAGAACAATACTCACTGAGAAGGTCTAGGATTGTCGAACCAGATTTGGCATCAAGAGAACCTGTCGGCTCGTCCGCAAAGATGATATCTGGATCAGCAACAAGGGCTCGGGCTATGGCCACACGCTGTTGCTCTCCACCAGACAGAGCAGCCACACGCTCACTTCCACGACCAGATAAGCCAACGTGTTTCAGGGTCTCTTCGACATATTGATGTGTTGGATGGATGCCAGACAGTTGTGCTTGTATACTAACGTTATCAAAGATGTTGAGAGAGGGTATAAGACAAAAGGATTGAAAAATAAACCCAACATGACGCCGTCTTAGGCGAGATAAAGCCTCTTTATTTAGTGAAGCGAGATTATTTCCAGCAATTTTAATATCTCCTGAATCCGCTTTTGTTAGACCAGAAAGGCAATATAAAAGAGTTGACTTTCCTGATCCGCTTGGGCCAATAATACTCACAAACTCACCCTGTTCGATTTCCATATCAATGTCTCTAAGGACAGGCACTGTTCGTCGATTACGACGAACGCCAATCTTGTAACTTTTGCACAGGCCATGAGCAGAAACAGAAATCATTAAAACTCCAAAGAATGTAGTGATTCTATGGACCCCTTTCGGGGTCCATAGATTGCCGATTAATGGTTGTCGCCACACAGCCAGCTGAGGTTGCTGTTGGGATCACCATCGCCACAAGCAATACTAATTCCAGAGGCACGCATATCAATAGAATCAGTCTGTGTTTCAAGCGTCTGAAGGTCAAGAAGAGCGTCCATCATTCATCTCCATTTCATTTGAAAACCTAAATACTGACTGGTTAGTGCAAGGGAACAGGAAACCATTTCATGGAATTGCTTTCAATCGACGCCAAGACTCCAATCAGACCTGCCGCTCCACTCGAATAATCCGATGAAAGACATATTCCTCCATTTCCTAACACATACCACTCCTCGGTCCTACCCTCCTTCCCAAAGACGAAGTTTTTTCCAATTCCCTCAAGTAACTCATTTATACGTGAATCGTTCGGACCATGCACTGATAGCAGTGCTGCGATTATGCCAGCCATCCCATGAAATAAAATGCCATTCAACATTAATTTAGCATCAATTGATTTCTCAATTTGTAAAATAGTATCAGCATTTGAGGAGTTAGCACAAATTGCCAGCGAACAGAGAATTCCAGCAGATCCCTCCGAAAGATAACAGAAATTAATACCGGAATAGTTTAGGTAGAGTTCACCGCTTGTTCCGATAACAAGCTCATCAATTGCACGCTCTTCACACTTTTGTGCAAGTAAAACCCATTCGTTTTCATTAAAGACAAGTGAAAGCTCTCGGCTTGCAATAGCCGCTCCTGCCCATCCATCAAATAAACCTAGAGCATTACCAGTTTCGGATTCAGGACTTGCAGGCTGCTTAATCTTCTCTATAGAATTCTTGAGCCGCTGAGAAGCATCCTTCAGCAAGATAAGCACATCGTCAGAATTAGTCAAATTCCACACTTCTAAAAGTGCCAAAACTGTACCAGAGATCCCCGTCCTAATCGAAATATCAAGCGGAGATATCTCCGGAAGAATGGTCGGGAGAAAATACATAGCCTTTTTAGCGAAACCCATTTGGGCTAAGGCACAAATAACCCCAACGCTTCCTCGCAAAAGACCATGAAAACGGACTTCTCCTTTTAAAAACTTTAATCTCTCCATAATCCAGCATACGTCAGCACTTACGTCAAATCCAGCACGTGAGAGCATGAGCGCAATTCCCGATGCTCCCGTTTCAATATCTAAGCGACCAAGAGTGCCATGTCTATACATAGTCGCATCACCTGGATAGAGACGGCCTTGGCCATCATTGGCTAAACGAGTTTCCCTTATACCTGCTGCTAATCTTTCTATCCACTGTCTAAGTGATGTATCCTTCTTATATTCAATCATAGGATACCCGTTACGGGGTCTGAGAAGCCTTTCAGGAATAGCCTCTATTAACTTATCAAGACGACGAGTAATAACAAGCGGGAATAAACGCTGGATGAATTCCATCCTTCGAAGGAGCGTTTCTGGAGAAAAGCTACTCGTCCACGAAGGGCAGAATATATAAGTGGCAAGTGAAGCTAGCCCATAGGCATCACGATTAAAATTATCGCAATCATCTAACGGAATAAATCCAGGAGTTCCTAAAACTTTATAATCCGAAGCACCCAGTGACCTACAAGCTTCCAAATCAATCGCAAAGAGTTGATGATCTGGTCCTACAATAAAGTTGCCGGGACTGATATCCATGAGAGCTATTCCATTTTCATGTATGACTCTCACGAGAGCAATCAATTTATCTAGCAGTCGTATAGCTACCCTGTAATAGTTGGAAACTGCATCAGAATCCAAAGAGAGCGGATACTCTGAAGCTACCCATGATTGGAGAGACTTTCCATCAAAGTAGCTTTCGACTAAGAATTCATGCTCTTCAATTTCTAAATAGCCAAGATATTTTGGCGTGACTCCACTCCCTGCAAGCCGTATAAGCATGTCTCGCTCGTGACGAAGCCGGACCTGAGCATCCTCCTCTTTTGAAGTATATCCGGCATATTTTCGAGCCTCTTTTAATATGACGTGTGTCTTACAGGATTCATCCAAAGCAAGATAGACGCCACCTCCATTACTGAAATGTAAGCTTCGCTCTATACAAAATGGTGCAAGCTGATGTTTCAATTCGGAATTGTCTGGATGCAATCTAGAATGCACCTGATTAATGATGGTCTCAGGCACAGAAACAAAATCAGGCACGACAAATCGTGGTTCACGGACATCCCTGATAGATGTGCCATAAGAATCTTTTATTGAAAGGGAAGTACTTCCATCTGTATTAATGGTATAATGATAGCGAAATCCACCATAACGAAAATATACAGGGGACGATTGGTACTTGGTATCCGAGAGAATATAAGGACCATCAAAGCCGTGAGTTAGTTCTTCCAACTCGTTGAGTAAGCTACAAAAATCCAAATCATTTTTCGGATATATAGTAACGAATTTCCCAGATGACGCACGATTTGCATACTTTGAATTTGCCTGCAGAAAAACGGACTCAGAAATCAGATGCTTAAAAGGAACGCCTCTTTGAAAGAGATGGGCAGACACAATCTCTAACAAATGGCGCTCTTGGCCAATAACTGAACTAAGATGAATTTTCCATCCTTGATCTGGAAGATTCATATCTGGAGGAAAATAGTATTTCCATGTATCATCGCTCGTAGTCAACCATGACTGCGGTGGCAACAACTCGTACAAATTAATACCACTGAGGATATTGGCACTTTCAAAGAAGGGCGAGTTACGAACGGCATGACTGAGACGGTAGGTGGTGAACGTTCTATATTTCCGTTTCGAGAGAGTCATATCTTATGCCCTTCTCTACTAAGCCGCCATATAGCCTTTGTAATAATATTGTAACATGTATTGGCATCTGTCAAATCGATATTTAGATTGGTATTACAGATGAAGACGGTTATACATTTAATTAAAGAGTGCTTAGATGGCCAAAAGGTACGTTACTTCATATGCCTGTTGTTGGGAATTCTGATTCAAGTCATTTCTTTTGCACAGCCTCAGCTTGGAGGACGTCTGATTGATCTCGCTGCCACGGGAGGAGAAATGATTCCCGTTGTTGTGATAATGATAACGCTTCTGCTTCTTAACGGGGTTCTTTCAATTCTTCAGCAAATCAACATGGGACGAGCAGGAGAAGATGTTGCAGGTAACCTTCGAGAGAAGCTAGCAAAGAAGATATTCTCTCTTCCAATACTTGAGTATGAGTTACATCCTGCAGGATGGTACTCACAGCGGCTAATTGCCGACATAGATCTCGTAAAAGGGTTTCCTGAGCGCCTTATTCGAATTACCCAAAGCGTCCTAATGCTAATTGGATCATTTATAGCATTGGTCGTTATT